>DVGF01000048.1 GCA_018712835.1 Candidatus Ventrenecus stercoripullorum | reverse complement strand
CTCATATTTCCGGCCGAATAATTTGATAAATTGACAACTGCACTCCAACTATCATTATCCCAAGTAATTGTGGCTCCATTTGTACAACTACTTTTTTCTGTATCTAATGTGTATCCACTATCCTTAGAAGGAATAGTGTTGGAAATTTGATCATCTATGTAGATAGCATAGTATAAGTCTCCTGGATCTTGATAAGTCCCGTTAATCACATTAAATTGTTTGTCTTCTGTAAATACAGCAAATGATGTATACAAAAATACTCCTGCTAATAAAAGAATACAACAGACTGTAAATATAATAATAAATTTTCTTTTATTATCCTGCTCTTTAAATTTCTCTAATTTCATCTTTCTTAACCCTATCTTTCTATCTATATCTATTATACAAAATACCCCCCCCCCGACTGTCAATAGATTTTGGAAAATTTATAATTTTTTCACTCACTTTTTTGTTATTTCCGGGGTGGTATTTATTCTTTATATAAATTCAAGAAAATTATTATGCTAAAAACACAAACCCCTTTCTAATTTGTATTTATCCATTTATTTTATTCCAAAAAAAAGAAACTGTATTACACAGTCTCTAATTAATTAACTCATCTAAATCAACATCACTTCGATCATGTTTAATTTCTTCCCATTTTTCCGTTTTCTTAAAGATACAAATGATATTAATTGGTATCCACGTTGCTAAGAATAAAGCAAACAAAATAATTCCTGAGAAAACATTTTTAATACTTTTCTTGTTATATTTTACAACAAAGATATTCATTGCAACAGTTGCTAAATAAGAAAGTACAAAGAATAAAATACCCATTGCATATAAGTAAGAGAAGAAATCAAATAACTCTACTCCTGTAATATGGAATACAATTAAAACAATCGATAAGAAGAATCCTAAAACCATCACAATTGGACACAAGTACATCATCACCATATCAAAGCAAGAGATATTTCCTGTTTTAAAGAAAGTTTTCAATAAATCTTTTCCATAAATTTGTAAACAACTGATACAACCACTTGTCCATCTTTTACGTTGTTTCCAACTAGCCCAGAAATTCTGTGGATGTTCATCATAAGTAATTGCTTCTTCTACAAACGCAACTTGAATACCTCTTAGAGCACATTGACCAGTAAACTCAGAGTCTTCTGTAAGAGTTTTTGTATTAAAGCCATTTGCTACCACTTCTTTTTTTATCATAAATCCAGTACCATTAATCGCTGCAGAACCAGAGAAATTCATTCTAGCTCTATTAAAGAAGAAGTTTTGAATAAAGTAAAATAATGTATAAGAACCAGTTAACCAGTTATCTCCCATATTCTTTGCATCCCTAAAACATTGAGCAACTTGAACACCTTCACACAAAGCATCATTCATTCTTGCTAAAAAGTTAGGATGAACTAAATTATCAGCGTCAAAGATAACATAAGCATCAATATCATCACGTGATTTAAATTTCTTAAAAACAAATTGTAATACATCTGCTTTTACCTTCACTGGAACAGTACATTCAATCACATTAGCCCCAGCTTTTTTAGCAGCTCCTGCGGTATCATCAGTACAATTATTAGGTACTACATATACTTCATACAATTTATCTGGATAACGTTGTTTTTGTAAACTTTTAATAAGTCCACCAATTACCTTTTCCTCATTACGACTTGGAACAATAATTGCAAATTTATATTTTGGTTTATGTCTTCCAAACATACTTTTATGATAATTCTTAAAACCAAATAATCCTGTTACTGCAAAATACATTCCAAACATAAAAGATAATGCAAACAAAATATAATAAATAATCACAATTACATCAACCATGAACTTTCCACCTTCTTTAATACTGTTTCTAACGAAACCCCCATCTTTCTCAATTTATTTACTTCTTCTAAAATATGAAGAAAACTATTATTTGCTCTTTCTTCTAAAACCCAATCTATTTTATCCGTAACATACGTTCCTTTTGTTGAATTGCTTTGTACAAGATGTTGACTTTCTAAAATATCATAAGATTTCTTTACTGTATTAGGATTTACTCCTAATGTAAAAGCAAGTTCTCTGATACTTGGAAGCTGTTCATTCGCTTTGAATGTTCCATCTAGTACTTTTTCCTTGACATTATCAGCAATCTGTACATAAATTGGTACATTACTGTTACAATCAATCTCAATCATAAAATTCCCCCATTACTCCTTATAAACATAGTATGCATCATCTTAGATGAAATAGTACTACTTGAAGTAATACAAGTAAATTATAGTATATATTGTAGAAAAATGCAATTACATTTTTGTCACTGGAAAAAATTCCCTTAATCGGAAATACTATTCATTAAATAAAAACTGCTAATAAAAAGAACAAAAACAGAAAAAATATTGCCACTATGAATGAAATCAACTACTTTTAAAATCAAGAAAAATACCGAAGAAAATAAAAAAGCAAAAATAAAATTCCATGTCATATGTGCATACTTTCGAAAACAAAAATTAATAAACTTAATTGTTAAAAGAATTCCACTTACTAACCCAAATCCAAATAAACAAGTATAGCTTATATGAGCAAACGGATTAGAAAAAAGTCTTAATACAAACGTATAACTTCCTAGTACCATAAACGTAGAAGTACCACTAATACCAGGAATTACCGTTGTAACCGCGTCAATAAATCCCAAAAGAAAAACATGAATAGAAGTAAAAAAAGACTGTGTTGGAACAAATTCTTGTAATCTTACCCCTTGATAAACAAAATACAAAAAGAAAAACACCAGGGAAATAATAATCCAATCTTTGCTATTTCTCTCATGTTCCTTCACAAGTCCCGGAATTGTCCCAATAATAAGCCCTATAAATAAAATCATCGTATAGACATAATAATGCTCTAAACAATATAAAATAACGTTACTTCCCAATAAAACAGCCAAAACAATTCCTGTTCCCAAAGGAGCTAAATACAAAAAATTATCCCGAATATCATGAAAGAAATTTTCAATTCTTTTTAAACATTCTTCATAAACACCAAAAGAAATAGCTAAAACAGAACCAGATACTCCTGGAATAATTTTACCAATACCAATAAGAAATCCCTTAAAAAAAAGAATAAGTTTTTGCAAAGGTATCACCTATTACATCTTATTCTTTTTTACAAAATGTTATGAGTATTTACTGAAATCTAGCAACTAAGGTATGAGAAGAAGTAATTGGTGTATTAAAATCAAATAATGTATCATTCTCATACCATCCAACAAACGTATATCCTTCTTTTAAAGGTGCTTCTGGTTCTGGTGCAGTTTCATTTTCTGGAACTAATAAAGACTGATAAAATTCATCATCGACCAAAAACGTCACCAAATGAGTCGTAATATCTTCTACAGTAGACCATTTTGCTCGCAAAGTGAGATCATTTTGAATTTCTGTATTAAAATCAAACACTTCATTGTTATCTGTAAACCACCCAATAAAACCTTCTGTACTATAAGGATCCCATTGTTCTACAGTCGTACCTTTTAAAATTTCTTCTGTTTTTAATACTTCATCATTTTCTCCTAAAAAAGTAACTGTTACCATAGAGGGTTGTTCCGAAGAACGATTAGTAAAAAATACATATCCAGCAACAATCAATACCGCAAGGAAAATCACCCCAATAATAATCAAAGCAATCTTTAAACCTTTATTTTCTTTCATAATCAATCCCTCTCAATCTCTATCTATCCCAACGAATAGCTAAAAAGCCACCACATTTATAATAGAAAGTAAATGCTGTTTTCCGAGCGTTATCCTCAGAAGTAGGCAAACTACCTACATTATTAAAGCATCTAGAATATCCACTAACATTATCATCCCCCATACATTGACTGAGGTACCAGCCTCCAAATTTATTAGAACTATGGCCAGTTCGCGTTGGATTCATATCAAAAACATAATATGAATATGGCCCTGGATTAGACATATTAGGCGCTCCATTAGAATTATTACCAGCGTTAATTTGATTTGTACTTGTTGCGCTATGTTGCGATGTAGTCGTACCATCTCCTGGGTCTAACCAAATAATAGCTTGATGCTGATAACGAGCATATAAAGTAAGATTAGAAGATAAAGTATAAGTAGTATTTCCATTATAATTTACTGTTGCACTAGCAGCCGTAGAAGTACTCCATCCTAAAGAGGATACCCAGTCTCCATTACATGTTCCAGTATAACTACCTAAAGCTGGGATAGTAATCGATGTCGATGTATTTCTGTTATATGCAGTTCCACTAACGGTTCTAGTTCTTCGACTACTTCCATTAAAATCAACCAAAGTAACCGTTACCGTTTTCCGATAAATAGCATATAACCGAATATCACTGTTACCCATCGTAATATTGGATAAACCACTTGTTGCATTAGCATTGGTATTCCATCCGACAAATGAATATCCACTCTTTGATGCTGTTGGACTAAGGTCTACTTTACTTCCAGTTGCTACTAATGCACTTGTCTTTGATGCGCTCGTACCTCCATTATAGTTATAATTGTATGTTACCGTATAACCGATGACTTCCCAATGAGCATACAAAGTTATATTTCCTGTTACAATCGAAGTGGATGTAATCTGTGTCCCGCCAGTTGCCGAGGTAAACCAGCCTAAGAAACGATGATTACTTCTTGTTGGGGTTGGCATGGTTCCATACTCACTTCCATGTTCTTTTGTTTCACTTGTCGGTGAGACACTTCCACCATTTGGATTATATGTTACTGTATAAGTATAGATTTGCCAATGAGCATACACTGTGGTATCTTCTGTTAATACAGTTTCTGGTGTAACCTGCGTACCACCTTCTTTTTCAGTAAACCATCCTAAGAAGTGATAATACTCTCTTGTTGGTGTTGGCATAACTCCATAACTAGTATTTGTTCCTATGACTTTTTTGTCTATCTCTAACGTTCCACCATTTGGGTCAAAGTTAATTTCACTTAAGAATACACTTCCTTCTCCTGTGTTTCCTACATTATCTTCTACACAAATTTTATAATCTCCACTATCTAAATACTCTACAACATGATTACCATTGATATTTTTTCTTGCTGCTTCGTATTCTGCACCACTACAAGTTCCTGTATTTGGTAACACTGCATAGTATTTTACTCCAGAACCATTCCCATCACTTAAATCAAATTCTGTTCGGTTCATCTCTTGTTCATTTAAATCGGTTCCAGTCACTATATTATCAACTCTTGGTGACTCTAAATCCACTAACACTTTTTTATTAGTTCGACTAATTACCAAACTAGTATTTATATTTAAATTCACTTGCAAATTAACCGTAATATTCTTGATTAAATCCGTATGAATTTCATAATTACAATCTGAAAAATCACTAGTACATGTCTTTTCTTGTTCTCCACTCCATATCACTTGAGTGATATATTGTTCATATCCTTTATACTCTTCTTTTAATTCATATTTTAAAACAATATCTTGTTCTCTTATCCAATCAGTTCCTTCAATTGGTTCAACTCTTGTGCCATCCGGTCGGTAAATCACTATTTCAAACATTCCAAATAGATTTTGGAGTTCCTCATCTGTATAACAAGTATCACTTTCTGTAACACTAGCAACATACTGATTATTTTCAAAAACTACATTGATAATATCACAACGCATATCTCTGCCATTTCTTGGATCTAGATACTCTCCTGCTTCATTATCCGCTTCTAATAATCCTTGTTCTATCAGTGTTCCCACATCAAACACAAAATTATTGGTATTCTCGGCATATGACTCTGCATGAGAAATAATATTTTCAAGTTTTGTTTCATAACTACTTTCTTTAATTTGATTACTTACAACATAATATGTTGGAACAGACAAAGCCACTAAAACTGCCAAAATAACAAGGACAGCTAACAATTCTACTAACGTAAAACCTCTCTTCATAAAAGGAAACACTTTTTTATTAATAGAAACTCTCTTCTTCTTTTTCTTCATAAACAACCCTTCTACTCTAGTAAACATTTTACTATAGAAAAAGTTTGACTGCAAGAAAAAAACTGATATCTATAAAATAAACAAACTAGATATCAGTAACTATTTCTATAATTATTTTTCTTCTTTTTTCTCTTTTTTAGGAGGCTTAGGAAGTGCAGATTTTCGTGAAAGATTTAAACGACCACGATTATCATATCCTAAACTTTTTACCAAAATTTCATCGCCAACTTTGACTAAGTCACTTGGTTTTTTCACATGTTCATGAGCAAGTTCAGAAACATGAACCATACCTTCGCAACCTTCCCAAAGTTCAACGAAACATCCAAAGTTTTCCACTTTTGTAACACGTCCTGTATAAATCTTATCTTCCTCTACTTCACGTGCTACATTTAAAATCATTTCTTTCGTCTTATCAATAACAGCTTGATCACTATGATAAATAATCACTCGTCCATCGTCTTCTAAATCAACTTTAACAGCATCTTTATCATTAACACTTTTGACATGACTACAGTCTAAGATAATTTTTGTAATCATATCTCCGCCACGACCAATAACATCACGAATTTTATCAGGATTAATCATAAATGTTTCAATCTTTGGTGCATATGGACTTAATTCTTTTCTTGGTTCTTTAATACAATCTGTCATAACATCTAAAATTTCAAGTCTTGCTTTCTTAGCTTGAGCAAGTGCTTCTTTTAAAATTTCCTTCGTAATTCCTTTAATCTTAATATCCATTTGTAAAGCAGTAATACCATTTGCCGTTCCAGCAACTTTAAAATCCATATCTCCCATATGGTCTTCTAATCCTTGAATATCAGTTAAAATCGTATGATTTTTACCATCTTTTGAAGTAATGAGTCCCATCGCAATTCCTGCAACAGGTGCTTTAATAGGAACACCAGCCGCCATCAAAGATAAACATCCCGCACAAATAGTTGCTTGACTAGAAGAACCATTACTTTCTAAAATTTCAGAAACAACCCGAATAGTATAAGGAAACTCTTCTTCACTAGGAATAACATAAGAAAGGGCACGTTCCCCTAACGCTCCATGACCAATTTCTCTTCGTCCAGGAGACCCATAACGTCCAATCTCACCAACAGAAAATGCTGGAAAATTATAATGAAGCATAAATCGTTTAGCATCTTCAATACCTAGTCCATCCAAAATTTGATGTTCCCCAATCGCTCCCAAAGTAGTAGTGGCAAGACTTTGCGTTTGTCCTCTTGTAAATACAGCTGAACCATGTGTTCTAGGAAGCAAATCTACCATGGCATCGAGTGGTCTTATCTCGTCCATAGCTCTACCATCAGGTCTAATATGTTTCTCAGTAATCAAACTACGAACTGCATCTGCTTCCAAATTATATAAAATTTTATTAATTTGTTTTAACTTCGCATCCAAATTCTCATCTTCCAAATACATTGCAGAAAAATAACCGATTGCTTGTTGTTTAATTTCTTCTACTCTATTTTGAGAAGCAAGTTTATCTTTCATTTGAATAGCTTCTAAAATATTTTCATAAGCATAATTTGTAACAGCTTCAACTAAGTCACTTTCTAGTTCTGCCTTATCAAGTTCTACTTTCTCTTTTCCAATAGACGCGATAATCTCACTTTGGAATTCACATAGTTTCTTAATAGCTTCATGTCCAAACAATATTCCATCTAATACAACTTTTTCACTACATTCATTGGCACCAGCTTCTACCATACAAATAGCGTCTTTCGTACCAGCCACAGTAAGATTAAGTTCACTTCTCTCTAATTCTTCAACTGTTGGATTAATAATATATTCTTTTCCAATTTTACCAACAACCACACCACAAACTGGTCCATCAAATGGAATTTCAGAAATACCTAAAGTCAAAGAAGAACCAAAAAGTGCCGTCATAACAGGAGAATTATCTTGGTCTACAGATAATACTGTATTCACAACTTGAATTTCTTGTCGCAAATTTTCATCAAACATTGGTCTAAGTGGCCGGTCAATAATTCTAGCAGCAAGTGTCGCTTCATCAGTTGGTCTTCCCTCTCTTTTAATAAATCCTCCCGGAATTTTTCCAACAGAATACAACTTTTCTTGATACAAAACTTGTAATGGAAAGAAATCCTGAGTTACAACATTTTTTCCCATAACTACTGCTGACAATACAACCGTATCACCATAACGAACCAAACAAGCTCCATTTGCTTGCTTTGCTAACCAACCTGTTTCTATAACAATTTTTCTTCCATAAAAATCTAATATAAATTCTTTTTTCATACTACCTCCGTCTTTATCAATATAAAAAAAGAGACACTAAAAAATTTAGTGCCTATTTTCTTAAATTTAATTTCTTAATCAATTCACGATATGCAACAACATCGTTTTCTTTTAAATAGTTTAAAAGTTTCTTTCTTTTACCAACCATTTTTTGTAAACCACGTTTTGAATGATAATCATGAATATGTGTCTTAAAGTGTTCTGTTAAATTATTAATTTCTTCTGTAAGTAAAGCAACTTGAACTTCTGTAGAACCTACATCATTCTTATCCTTTTGAAATTCCTTAATAATTTCAGCTTTTCTTTCTTTAGACATAGCCATAAATAATTCCTCCTTTTTCATTTTATCCGTTTATCCGCAGTAATATGAAAGAGGTCCATGAAAACCGCAGAAAAACTTCAACAACCATAGTATAATATTAAATCACAGAAATTGCAAGAATTTTTAAAAGCCCATAATAAAACAAAAAAAATCCTAAAACACATCAAAGTATTTCAGGATTATAATTTTAGTTTTACTATAAACTCAAGACGAATGGCGAACTAGAACTTCCTGTTCCCCCACTAATTCTTACGTTAGAAGATAGATATAAGGCGGGAGAGACCGCAATGTACGTGTAGTTCGCATTGCGGTTGCCCACGAAACTGGTCACAAAGAACACGCTGTACGAGTCAGCGGAAAGTGGGGTTAAGGTCCATTGATAATTTGAGCTATCATAGAGCCAATCATTATTCTTACAATCACTATAACTAGAATTGTTCCAGCTATATAATGCTGTTGCTAAACATGAGGATCTATTCACACTACTTCCTCCACTTGTTGCATATCCATAATCACTTGGATACATTAATCCTATTTGTCCTATCCATTCTGTTGGTCTTCCACTGTACACTGTAGTGCCTCGTTCATATCCATAAAAGTGGCTTGTTAAACCATTACTACTACTTGTATAATTTGCTGTTCCTCCTAGGTTCCATTTGGCATTGCTTATCATGGACTTTGCTTCTTCAGTTAATCCATTATTACTAAAATCGCATGAAGTAGTAGCTCCTTTACCACCATATGGACATTCTCCACTTGTTCGGTTGTAGTACGCGCCAGAATTTAATACTTGTTGAAGTGCACTATCACTCCAATCATTAGAACCATAACTACTTGTCGATGATCCTGTTCCAGTTGCTTTATTATCCCAACTATACTTTCCGATTGGTTCATTTCTAATAATTTTTAATCTTGTTTCTTTTGTTCCACTTCCATTATCGATATTATTAAATACTCCTATAATTCGCCATAGTTCATTATTAAACCAAACATAGTTATTTGGGTTTGCTCCGATATATCTCGCATTGTTATCTGGATCATCTGTTACGATTTCACTTGATAAACTAGCATTATCTTTAATGCAATTTGCAGCTGTATCATTACACGCTAAAATGGAATCAGTAAATGACATTTCCTTAAAATACATCGTACACTTTGTCCGACTCATATTTCCGGCCGAATAATTAGAAAAATTAACTGCAGCACTCCAAGAAGCATTATCCCATGATACAGTTGCTCCATTCGTACAACTACTTTGAGTGGTATCTAACGTATATCCACTATCTTTAGAAGGAAATGTATTAGTAATTTGTCCATCAATATAGACTGCGAAATACAAGTCTCCTGGGTCTTGATATGTTCCATTAATCACATTAAACTGTTTATCTTCAGTAAAAATCGCAAAACTTGTATACAAAAATACTCCAGCAAGTAACAACACACAACAAACTGTAAATATAATAATAAATTTCTTTTTCGGATTTTTCTCTTTAAATCTTTCTAGCTTCATAGTACACACCCATTCTATACTGATTGTACTATAAATAACCTTATGTGCCCATTCTGATTAAGTGCCCATCTTAAATTAAGCCCGTATTAATACGAGCTTTTTTCTTTTTTTTGGGGACTTAATATTTTTGATCAAAATTTTATGATACGATGTTTTTGTGAAATAAATAGTAAGGAGTTGATTGAAATGATTTCACAAAAAAAAGTTGATATTATCAAAACTCATTGGTATTTCTATTACAAAAAATATCAATTGAGTTTAGATTCAACGAACCTAAAAAATGCAACTATAGAATGGAGGTTAAAACACATAAGAGGCTTTATCAATTTTTTAACTTCTCAAAAAATTGGTTGTAAAAATTTAGTACCAACCGATGTTTATAACTATTTATCAAGTTTAGCTGATTATAGTCCCAGAACTTTAGAGCATCGAGCAGTTTGTATTCGATTTTTTTTGAATTATTTGTTCAAAAAAAAAGTAATTCACTTTAACGGAACAACAATTCTTCCTAAAATTCACTGCAATAAAGAAAGTAAGATCATAAGTTATTACAGTGACACAGAAATGAATAGTTTACTAAGCGCAATCGATAATCAAGGTTATAAAGGAAAACTGGATTTAGCTATTCTATCGTTATTAGTCTATTATGGGTTGAGATTACAAGATGTAATAAATCTAAAAGAAGAAGATTTTCATTGGCAAGAAAATATTTTAGTAATTACTCAAAGTAAAAATAATCATATAAATAGCTTCCCATTGATAGATGAAGTAAAATATCCAGTTTTAGACTATTTGAAAAATTGTCGAAAACAAATAAGCAAAGGCTTTCTATTCATAAAAGAAGATGATACAAGAATCAATGACCATTATGTTTATAATATCATTAATAGATATTTTTCTTTAGCTCATATTAATGTTAAAAATAGAAAGCATGGAGCCCATAGCTTAAGACATTCACTGGGGACTAGCATGATTAACCATAACGAAAATATTTATACAATTTCAAGAATACTAGGCCATTCCAATATTAATGATACGAAAGTATATACAAAATTAGAGTTGAATAAATTAAAAAGAGTCTCTTTAGAGGTGCCAGAATGGAAACTATAAAGAGACCAATTCAAAACTTATTGCCAGACTATATCAAATATAAAAAAAGTCTTGGCTACAAATATGATAACATAAGTCATTTTTATAAAATAGAAAAAATTTTAGCCAAATATAATATTTATTCGATTGATGAAATAAATCAAGAAATTTTAAAATATCCAGACCTAAAAAAGTATAAAAATGAATTAAATGAACTCATTAAATTTTACAATATTATAAATAATATTCCTAAGCCAACTAAGTTACAATGTAGAACAATAACCCCTTCAAAATACATTCCTTTTATTATTAAGGAACCATTATTTTATGAAATATGTAATTTTGTTGACAAAACATCACAATATGAAAAGGGAAATGAACAATATATTTATCCTGTTTTATATAGACTATTATATTCCACTGGTATTCGTATAAATGAGGCTATAAACCTTAAAAGATCTGATATAGAGTCTTCAACAAATGTAATTAAAATACAGAATTCCAAGAATAATAAATCTCGTTGTATTGTTGTTTCTGATTCTATGAATGCTATATTGAAAAAGTATTTGGAAGTGGCTAATCCTAAAAAGTATCTTTTTGAAATGAATAAAAATAAAGTTGGTTATTCGACACTTTCTAATCATTTAAAAAAAATATGTCATTCTTTAAATGTAAAAATTACATTCCACGATTTTAGACACTCGATGGCAACAATCACATTTCAAAAAATGCTTGCCGATGGATATAACGAGAAAGAAATTCTTTATTATCTTCATATATATCTTGGACACTCGTCAATAAATGAAACGGAATATTATTTTTATTTTAATAATATAATCAAAGATAATTTTGGAGGTTCCAAATGAAAACCGATGATACTTTTTCATTTTATGTTCAAGACTTTTTTTCATCTTATTTACCAAACATTAAAAGTAATTCCTATAATACCATAAAGACTTATCGATATGCTTTTGTTGATTTGTTAAAGTTTTTTAAAGAGGAAAAAATAGAATTTAATCATATGCCTATGATGGCATTCAAAATAGAATATATAGAGAAATATATTGAATATTTAAAAAAGAAAAATAATTCTTGTTCTACAATAAATACCAAAATTATAGCTATAAAATCCTTTTTTGATTATCTAGAATATAAATCAATTGACTATCTTAATATTTCTAGTCAAGTGACCAAAATACATTTGTTAAAGAAAGATACACCCATTCCAAAATATTTAACAGAACAGGAAGTACAAATAATTTTAAACTTAGACAGTCCCATGATTACTGTGAAAGAGTATGTTGTTTTTCTAATTTTATATTATGGTGCTCTTAGAGTGAACGAATTATGCAATTTAAAAATTGATAATATTAAAATTCTGGACAAATCCAGTTTTAAAATAGAGATTTATAATAGTAAAAACAATAAAAACAGAATTGTTAATTTTGAATGTAATTATGGGAAACATATTAAAAAATATCTTAATTCTTTAAATACACTAGAGGGTTCTTACCTTTTTACAAATAAATATGGAAATCAATATACGAAAAAAGGAATTAACTATATTATTAATAAATTATACTGTATAGCAAAATCTCAAAGTGAAGATAGTACATTATTTATAAACGAAAAGATTCATCCACATATGTTGAGACATTCAAGAGCCATGATAATGTTGAAACATGGAGTAAGCTTATCGGAAATTAAAGAATATTTAGGGCATGAAAATATCTCAACGACAGAGATATATGCTCGTTTAGAACCTAGTATCATAGAAGAGAGTTTAGTCCGTCATGCAAAATCCATTAATTATAAAGGAAAATATACAAAAAAAGAAAAAGAAAGTCTTGAAAATTGGTTGAAAAATCTTTAAACACTTAAAAATATTAAGTCCCCCAAAAAAAGAAAAAAGCTCGTATTTATACGGGCTTAATTTAAGATGGGCACTTAATCAGAATGGGCACATAAGGTTCTTTAAGTGCTTAAGCACTTAAATAACCCCCCCCCCGTCAAGAAATTTTAAAAAATTTTTTAGTAAAATAAATTGACAAATTATTTTACTCCAAGAAAATTTAATAACCTTCTACAAGTAAAAAGAAATAATAAAGAGCAAATAATGCTAGCATAATGATTGCTTCCTTTTTATCGATAGTCTTCTCACTTCTTGCGAAAAAGAAAAGTAAAGCCGAAGACAAAAATACCATAATAATATCAATAATCCCAAAACCAGTTAATAACACATTTCCATAAATAATAACCGGAAGTCCAAGAACAATACAAATATTAAAAATATTCGTGCCAATAATATTTCCGATTGCAATATCAAATTCTCCTTTTTTAGCACTTGTAACAGTCATAACCATTTCAGGTAAACTTGTTCCGACAACAATCGCAAACATCGTAATTAATTTATCACTAATATGTAAGCGATGGGCAATTTCTTCCGCCATAGAAACAATAATATCACTACTATAAATGATACAAATGATAGAGACAACAATTGTAAAAATAGCCCAAAAAGGAGTATAAGATACCTTATCTAATTCTTCTTGAGAGACATCTGTTCTTTTCGAAAACAATTGAATAAGATAAACAACGAAGATACCAAATAATAACAATAATACAATCCCGTCCGCTCTAGAAAACGTATCACTCGTATAAGGATTAAACAAACTATCCAACATTAAAATAACAAAAACAGAAGTAATTAAAACTAAAATTGGTAACTCTTTTTTTATGGTTGCATGACGTATTTTAATCGGTTTAATAAAACTAGCTAACCCGATTATCAACAAGACATTTACCACACAACTACCGACAACATTAGCAAAAGCAATCTGTCCATTTCCAGCACTGACACTTTGAAAAGAAATAGCAATTTCTGGAGCGCAAGTTCCAAAAGCCGCGATAGTAAGAGCAATAAGCATCTTAGGAACACGCAAACGAGTAGCAAGAGCACTAGAAGCATCCACCAAAAGATCGGATGCCTTGATAATAATAACAAACCCTAGAATTAATAATACAACTTGCATACGCACCTCACCTATTCTAATTATACAGGAAAAAAAGAAATGAGAAAATTATTTTTTTAAAAGTTTGCAAAGAAAAAAGAAGCCTTATGCTCCTTTAACTAAGTTTTTCTAAAGAAGTACGAAGTGCAAAATAATCTGGTACCACTTCATCTTCCTCTTTTACACCAACCAATATTTGGTCATATTTTTTATAATTTAACAAACAAGCTCTTTTATACCCCTGTAACAACAAATCCACACAATCTTCAAAAGAAATATCATAATGCTCTATCAAATAATTGGTTTGATAAGAATCGAGTTGTATCTCTTTTCCAACATAGATTTTCTTAAGTTTTTTATGTTTTTTAGTAAGAATTTGTACAGCCGTAATCAGCGGAATAGGTAATTTCAATTGTTTTTCCAAAACCTCAGTATTACAAATCTCTGTTTCATTCGTGTAAGATAGTGTCCCAAGCATATACTGAACTTTCATACTATCACCTCGGTGCTATATATACTAAACAAGAATTGAAAAAAAGTCAAACTTTTTTGACTTTCAATCCCTTTTTCCCTTCTACTGCCCGAGTAACCAAAAGAGCACAGGAACTATCCCCTACAACATTTAAAAGTGTCGCCGGAGCGTCAATCACCGTAGCCACAATGGTAAGAATTGGTAAAGCAGCCACTGGATAACCCATCAATGTAAGAATGAGCATTTCAGAAATCGTTCCTCCACCTATCGGTACAGCAGTCACAAGAAGTGTAGCAATTAAAGATACTCCTAGTACTTGCCCAATACTTCCTAAACTATTTAAAGGCGTTCCAAAGAAACACACTAAAAACATAATTTTAAAAACACTACCAATAGCTGATCCATCTTTATGAAAACTCGTTCCTAAAGAAATAGTCGCTTCAGCAATATCCGCTGGCACTCCCATTTTCTTAGTACTTTCAATATTAATAGGAACACAAGCAGCAGAAGAACAGGTTCCTAAACTTGTTAATGCTGGTGGCAAAATATTCTTCCAATACGCTTTCACCCCTGCCCGTCCAAAAGATATATAAGCATAAAGGGTATAAAACAGAAACATAAATAAAATACTTACAATAAAATAAACAACTGTAACTCTTAAAAAGCCAACCGCAATCGCATCCCCAAGTGTTCCAACTAAACTAGCCATATAGCACCCTAGTCCAATCGGTGCATAATAAGAAATAATCTCTACAAACTTATACATCACTTCACTACCAGAAACTAGAAAATCGGTCATCGCCTCACCTTTTTCTCCCGTTTTATTTACAGCAATTCCAAACAACATCGATACAACAATCAGTGCAATTAAGTGTTCGGTAGAAAACAAATTCACAAAATCATCCGTCGACAATGCCTCAACAGTTCGCGCAAGCAAGTTAAGTTCAACCGTCTCTTCTTCTGGAGTCGCAAACAACTCTTCAATCAGTTGCCTATCCTCTAAATCGACCAACGAAATAGGCTTAACAGCAACAAAGCCAACAACAACCGCAATCAAAGATGTAATAAGAAAAATAGCAAACGCACTAATTAATATTTTACTAAGCCTCTTCTGCTCCTTCATCTTAGCAATCGAAGAAGAAATAGAAAAGAATATCAAAGGCACAATACTAATTAAAAGTAAATTTAAAAACAAATCCCCCAAAGGCTTGACTACTGCCGCATCACTCTTAAAAATAACACCACAGATAGCCCCAATAATCACTCCACCGAGTAAAAGAATAGTATTCTTATAACTCCGAAACAACTTTTTCATAACAACATTCTCCTTAAGAAAATCATACTTGACTATTTTTAAAATGTCAATTTTTATTTTAAAGCCATTAACACTCCATTGATGAAATCAATTTGATCAATCGCATTACTCACCTTATCGGTAACTCTTTCATGATAAAGCTCTTTCATTCTAGTTTCAAACTCTTTATAAATTTCTGGTTCCCGATTTAAATACTTTATCCAATAAGAATTCTCTTTCAAATATTGATACATCTTCGGCTTCTCAAGTAGCTTTCTTTGTAAGTTTATTTCCATATCTAATCCTCAAAAAATTTATCAATTGGTCTTGGCACTTTAGGAACAGATGCCGTTAAAGGAGTAGTTGTTTCGCTTTTTCCAGTTAATTCACTAACCAAACTAAGTGCTTTCTGAGCCGTTTTAATATGTTCTTGAATGGAATTCATATCAATATTTTTAAGTTTTTCAGTAATTGCTCCCAAAGGTTCCACATTACTTTTTGCCTGTGTCCCTGTTTTATGAAAATAAGTCGACCATGCTGCTTCATCACTCCCATAAATATCATAGATCTCATAAAATTGTTGCCAAGTCATCTCTTTATTTCTTACATAATTTAACAATTCAGGATGCATTCTAGCAAATGCCTTGAATTCCTCTTTTTTATTCATAAAAAAATCACCTACTACATTGTATGCGAGTAAGTGATTTTTAGTTTTATAACTTAAAATCATCTAATTTAAAAGCGACTTGTTCTTCCTTTTTTTCGGCTTGTTCTGTTTTTTCTTCTACTTCTTTTTCTTTTCCTTCTAACAAAGTCTTTAAAGAAGCATATAGAACCTCCTTCTTAGTAAATTGAGACCCTGTACTCTGTAAATCCATAATTGGAATTTCACTATTTTTTATTTCATAAGCATCATTCTTATTTCCATATAAAATCTCACTACGTGGATTAGTACTAAATGCATTTACGATAGAATAAGAAGTACTTTTTACCTTCTTCATAAGCGTATTACCACGTTTGGCTCTTCCAGTTTCGACTAATTCACTCACTTTAATACGTTTTGCCGTATTTTGATTAGTAAAGAGTGTAATATATTCCGCACCATCTAAAGCTAAAACTGCCACGACTGCATCATCTTTCAAGTTCATAGCTTTCACACCACTACCACGAACTCCAACCATCGGTACTTCTAGTTTATTAAATTTACAATAATAACCATTTTGTGAAATTGTCAAAATATCCTGAGTAGCTTCTATAACAGACACGACTTCATCTTGTTCTTTCAATTTCATAGAACTAATTGCTTTACTAGTTCTAGATACTTCATAGTCACTAGCTTTAGTACGTTTAATCATACCTGCCTTCGTTGCAGAAATAATCTCTTTATCCGGTTCATAAATAAAGGATGCTACAATTTGTTCTTCTGGACTTAAAGAGACAACATTATTTACGTGTTTTCCAAGTTCTTTCCACTTTCCTTCTGGAATTTTATGAACTGGCATAAAAATATAATTTCCCTTATTGGTAAACATCAAAATATTATCTAATGTAGTAACTTCAAATAAATTTTTAATAAAGTCTCCTGGTTTCATTGCTGGCTCTTCATTATTAGACTGATATGCTTTACTACTAACGCGTTTAATATAACCATCATTCGTAACAAGAACTACCACATTCTCTTTTGGTATCATACTCTTCATATCAAGTTTAATCTCCGTTACTTCATCTCTTATTTCTGTACGTCTTGGATTACCATACTCTTTTTTAATTAACTTAAGTTCATTTTTCATAACATGTTTTAAAGCTTCTTCATTATTTAAAATTTGTTCCCAAATATACATATCTTTTTTAAGTTTAGCCATTTCACTCTCAATATCCACAATATCCGTATTTGTCAAACGATAAAGTTGTAACTCTACAATAGCCTTAGATTGTTCAAATGTAAACTCATATTTTTTACACAAATTTTCAATAGCGTCTGCTTTATTTTTACTAGCCCGAATAGTCGCGATAACTTCATCTAAAATAGAAATAGCTTTCATAAGTCCTTCTAATATATGAAAACGCGCTCTAGCGGTAGCAAGATCAAACTCAGTACGATTGATAATCACTTCTTTTTGATGAGCAATAAAAGCATCTAAAATTTCTAAAATACCAACAAGTCGTGGTCTTCTATTTACAATCGCAACCATATTAAAATTATAATTCACTTGTAAATCAGTATTTTTAAGTAAATAATTTAAAACAAGTTCAGCATTTGCCCCACTCTTTAAATCAATCACTAATCGTGCCATATGTTCATGATCAGACTCATCAATGACATCGTTAATTCCTTCAATTTTCTTATCTAACTTAATATCAATAATCTTTTTTACAAGCTGTTCTTTTACAACTTCATACGGAATAGAATGAACGATAATTTGTTTCTTATTTCCTTTAGTAACAATTTCTGTTTTTGCTTTTAAAACTACTTTTCCTTTTCCTTTAGTATAAGCATCAATAAGTCCTTGCTTTCCTTCAATAACACCGCCAGTTGGAAAGTCTGGTCCTGGAAGTAATTCCATAATCGTTTCGAGTCGAGAATTAGGAGACTCAATTCGCTTAATCGTCGCATCAATTACTTCACTTAGATTATGCGTTGGAATATTAGTTGCATATCCAGCAGAAATACCCGTTGAACCATTAACAAGCAAATTAGGAAAATAAGCTGGTAAAACAGTAGGTTCTAACTCCATATCATCAAAGTTATAAGTCATCTTAACAGTATTTTTCTTAATTCCTTCAAGCATAACTTCAGCGAACCGAGATAATCTTGCCTCAGTATAACGCATCGCGGCTGGACCATCGCCATCGATACTACCATTATTTCCGTGAACATCAATCAAAGTCTCACGCATTTTCCAAGGTTGACTCATTCGTATTAAAGCATCATAAATAGAAGAATCTCCATGTGGATGGAAATTACCCATAATATCTCCTACAGCTTTGGCACTTTTCCGATAAGGCTTATTATGCGTAAATCCAGAAATATACATGGCATATAAAATACGTCTTTGTACTGGCTTTAATCCATCGCGAACATCTGGTAAGGCCCGTTCCTGAATAATTTCTTTCGAATATCTTCCAAAACCAGTCTCCATAATTTCTTCTAAACTATAATCATAAATTTTCTCAATAATTGTTTTTTCTTCTTTCTTCTTTGCCATACTGTTACTTCCTTTCATTGATATTTTATATTTGCTTCTTCTATCGCTTTTATCATTAAAACTTCCAAATCATCAATAGGCTTTCTTTGATAATCTAATTCATAAAGCCAATCTAAATATTTTATTTTAGCTGCATCATTAGGTCTACCATATAATACTTTTTTTGTATGAAGATAATATCCAAACTCAACATTCGTCGTAAAACCAGGCATCTCTGGTAATTTGCGTGGTATCCAAAAAACAATCACAGTGGCTGCAAAAAGTGCTTCTCTTTCCCACATAGCTTGGTCAATATAATTTTCTTTAGGTTTCCAAGTAGAATATTCCAGAACATAAACAACGCCATCAAAGCCATTTTCCTCTAATATATGACACGCTTCTTGTCTCCAAGAAACCTCTTGTTCACTTCGCGGTGTCGGCCCAGCTAAAAAGATAGACTTACAATTTTTTATAACTTGCTCATCGGAATAATTTATTTTCATTCAATCACTTCCCATTGTTATTCATTACTTCATAAAATTCTCTTTCTTATTAATTTAAAAATTTTACATAGCCTACCTCTTTAGAAAATCCCATTTTTTCATAAAATAATTGAGCTCCGATATTCTCTTTTTCTGCAAGTAAAGAAATAAAACTACATTCATATTTTTCTGCAAATTCTAAAATATATTGAAACATTTTTGTTCCAATTTTCTTTCTGCGATATGTTTCTTTTATTCCAAAGTTCCAAACAGTCAAAAATGGTTTTAAATCATCGACAATATCATAATTAAGAATAATTGTTGCAAGTTCCACAATTTTATCATCGGCTTTTGCCACAAAGTTATGATAAAGAGGATTTTCATATATTTCTGTATACACCTTATACAATTTATCATAGTTTGTTATACTATTATGATTTTCATCATAAACCAAGATAGCATCTTTTAAATCTTTTTTTTTCAATTTTTCTATCACGATTTTCATACAATATCCTCTTTATTTTCTAAAATCATCTTCTAAAGTAAAATCAACATTTTCATTAATCCATTCTTTACGTGGTGCAACTTCATCACCCATTAAAACATGAATTCTTTTCTCAGCAATCGCAGCATCTGTTAAATTAATACGATATAATCTTCGATTGGCAGGGTTCATTGTTGTTTCATAAAGCTCATCAGCATTCATCTCACCAAGGCCTTTAAATCGTTGCACTTTATAACTTCCCTTTAAAGTTTTTTTTCTTTCTTCTAACTCTTCATCTGTTGCAATATATTCCTTTCCCTTACTTGTTTCAATCGCATACAAAGGAGGTGTTGCAACATAAAGCATTCCCTGTTCAATTAAAGGACGCATGAAACGGTAAAAGAAAGTAATCAAAAGAATTTGAATATGAGACCCATCGACATCGGCATCGGTCATTATAATAACTTTTCCATAGTTACTTTCACGATAATCAAAATCTGGTCCAAGTCCTGCCCCAATCGCATACTCAAGTTGCCTTAGTTCCGCGTTTGCTTCAATATCTTTTGCACTTGCTTTTTCACAGTTTAACACTTTACCACGAAGCGGTAAAATAGCCTGCGTTTCACGATTACGATGACTTTTTGCAGAACCACCGGCACTATCACCCTCGACTAAAAAGAGTTCATTTTTAGCATAATCCTTACCTGTAGCCTTTGCAAGCTTCTCAGAAAGAATTCGCTCTTTATTATTCTTGCCACCACCTTTTCTAACACTTTCTCGTGCTTTTCTAGCGGCTTCACGAGCAAGTTTACTTTTCTGAGCTTTCTCCAAAATACCAACTGCTGTTTCCTTATTTTCTTCTAAGAAAAACTTCATATTTTCATAAGTAATACTTTCTACAACACTACGAGCTTCCGAAGTACCAAGCTTTCCTTTTGTTTGTCCTTCAAATTGTAGTAGTTCCTCAGGAATTTTTACAGAGATAATCGCACTCAATCCTTCACGAACATCACTACCATCTAAAGAAGCATCCTTTCCTTTTAAAATACCATTTGACTTTGCATAATCATTAAAAGCTTTCGTAATACCTGTTTTAAATCCAACTTCATGCGTTCCACCATCACCAGTTTTTACGTTATTTACGAAAGACAAAATTTGTTCGTTATAAGAGTCAGTATATTGTAAAGCAATTTCAACTTCAATTTTATTTTTTGTATTTTGAAAATGAACAACTTTAGAAATAGCAGTTTTATTTTCATTCATATATTCCACAAAAGAAACAATTCCGTTTTCATAATGATATTTTGCACTTAAGTTATCTTCTTCATCAATAACCTCAATTGTAACATTCGAAAGCAAAAAGGCACTTTCTTGCATTCTTTCACAAATCGTTGTAAAAGAAAAATTACAATTTTTAAATATTTCTTTATCCGGTAAAAAAGTAACAATCGTTCCAGTTTTTTTCGATTCTCCAATTGTTTTTAATGGACTTTCTACATGTCCACCATCGCGGAATTTAATCTGACTAATCTTTCCTTCACGATAAATTGTAACTTCCATGCGACTAGATAAAGCATTTACAACAGAGCCACCAACACCATGTAATCCTCCAGATACTTTATATCCATCTGTTTCGAACTTTCCACCAGCATGTAAAATCGTGTAAATAACTTCTGGGGTACTCTTCCCACTTTCGTGCATTCCAATAGGCACACCACGACCATTATCTGCTACCGTAATCGAACCATCTTTATGTAATAAAATTTTGATATAATTACCATATCCATTAATAATTTCATCAATCGAATTATCCACAATTTCCCAAACCAAATGATGCATACCACGTTTATCCGTAGAACCAATATACATTCCTGGTCGTTTTCGAACTGCTTCTAACCCTTCCAAAATTTTAATAGAATGTTCATCATATGTTTTTTGTTTTGCCATATCATTCACCTTAGAAAGTATAACACACAAAAGCAATTTACGTAAAGGAAAAAAGGTAAAGATTTTGTAAAGAATATTTTATAAAATTTATAGAAAAAAGAAGTTTATTGTTATATGATGAAATAGAACTATCTGATAGTTAGGTGTTTTTTCCTCAGTCCTAAAAAGCTATAATTAATTTTTAGGAGGAGGTGGTCCTATGAAGAAAGGGTTTATAGATGGACTACTTGATAGTCTTGATTGTACTCTTAGTAGTACTTTCCAAAATTTATCCTACAAAGAAGGACTAAAAATATGCGAAAACACCTACTCATCACTGAATAGGTGTTTTCTTAGAACAAACATTTAGGACTAGGAAACATCTAACAAGCGAAAGTCAGATAGTTCTTTTTATGTCCTATAAGTATAATATGAATAAAACAATCCATATTATACTTTTTTTGAGTTCGAAAGAACAAGTTCTTTCCATAAACATTATACCACACATTTGAAACATTTCCAATGAGAAAAATCTTCAATATTTTCGTATAACCTACTAGTTTTCAACTTTATTTCACAATAATATTGTGTTACACTACTACTAAGAATAGGAGTTTTATATGATTGTTTTAAAAGAGATAGAAAAAATATATCTAACAAAAAATTCACCACAAGTAGTAGCCTTAAAAAACATTAACTTAACCTTCGAAAGCAAAGGTATGGTTTTTATCACTGGTAAAAGTGGCTGTGGAAAATCAACATTATTAAATATTCTAGGTGCCTTAGACTCATGTACTTCAGGAAGCATGATAATAGAAAACAAAAATATAAATGAATTCACAGAAAAAGAATTAGATAATTACAGAAATTCCTATGTTGGCTTTGTCTTTCAAGAATTTCATGTTTTAAATGCCTACAATGTTTACGATAACATAAGACTTGCCAAAGAACTACAACAAGAAAAAATATCAGAAAAGGAACTAGATGCCTACCTAGAAAAAGTGTCGTTAACAAATTTAGGCAAAAGAAAAATGAACGAACTATCAGGAGGTCAAAAACAACGGATCGCGATACTCCGTGCCTTAATAAAAAATCCTCGGATAATTTTAGCGGATGAACCTACCGGGAATTTAGATAAAATAAATAGTGAACAAATTTTTGAAATTTTAAAAGAAATTAGCCAAGAAAAACTTGTCATTATTGTAACACACGATTTAGAAGCAGCCCAAAAATATGCAGATCGTATCATCGAATTAAAAGATGGTGAAATCATAAACGACACAAAGCCTACCCTTAACCCAGAAAAAACTACTCTAACTTTAAAAGAGTCTCATCTACCATTTCTTTTTGCTCTAAAATTAGCGTGGAATAACTTAAAACGATATCCCAAAAAATGTATTCTAACAATAATATTATTCTTTATATCTTTACTGTGTTGCATCTTACTAATAAATAGCTCTCTTTTTAATAGTACAAGTCTAGCCATAAAATTAATGAACTTAAACGAAAACTACAACATAGAAGTTCATAAAATAAACTATGTCCAAAATACTAAATGGAAAGAAGAATGGCAAACCTCGGAAGACCAATATCTAAAAAATATCTACTCAGGAACGACAAACCCTATTTATGAATTATACGACTTTACAACTCCTCTAACATTTTACTTAAATACACCACAAGAACCGACCAAATTATTTCCAACTACTCCCAATATTACCTCTTATGTAGAAATAAAAGATCCTAAAATATTAACAAATTTAACCGGAAGTATTCCAACATCGTCAAATGAAATAGTAATTCATGAATATCTTGCCGACTACATCATAAATTATGGTATAAAAGAAAAAAATGGCTCTTGGATCCCCCAAAACGAAGAAGAATTATTAAGTAAAACTCATCCCATCTATTTAGGCGATAACGAAGTATACATATCAGGAATTCTAAAAGAGGAAACATCTTACACCGAAGAGTCTTTAGAAGACGAAACAACATATGCGGCTTACCAAAATTATATCCAAAAAGCAAATATCGTCTATGTAAAAGGATTTACCAACGAAGTAAAACTAAATCAAACAAAAGAAAGTACCTTAAATCAATTTACTTTAGCAAGTGATCACCAACAAAAACTTTCATTTACTGCTTTAGATACCCTCCAAGAAAACGAAAGCCTTTTAACAATAGATGCCCTAATATTAGGAAATAGCAAATTTAAAGAAGCCCACGAGGAATACTTAAATACAAATCCACTAAGTACAGAAGAAGAAAGAAAACTTTGGGCGAATAACTACTTAAAACAATATCAAACAGAATGCAATCTCTTTTTCCAAGATTTTTTGAACTACCAAAATATTCCTATAACTGTAAAAATAATCGGTATTGCAGACGAAAATATTCTAAGTTCCTCTTTAGTAGAAAAATACATGACAACTGGCAAAAGAAAAACAGGAGTTCTTATTCATGAAGAAAATTCTCACACCCTCAAAAAACTACTATCCAATTTAAACTTTCAAGTTACATTTCTAAATGTCGGAGAAAATCCTTATGAAGTATCATCCAACATAATTTCAATTACCAACGAAGTCTCAACATTATATAATACTCTCAAAAAAGGTATTTCATTTCTTGCTCTAGCTTTCACAGCATTTACATTTCTCCTTTTACTAAACATAGTCGATGATACGGTTCGATATTCAAAAAAAGAAATTGGAGTTTTAAGAGCTCTTGGAACGTCAAAAAAAGATATATTTAAAATATTTGCTATCGAAACCAGCACGATAACTCTCCTATCTTACATCCTAAGTTTTATAGGTTGGTTCATTCTAATTACATGTCTAAACAATTGGTATTCATCCATTTATTCTGCAAAAGCTATAGCTTTTTATACTTCAATTTATACCCCAATTTTAACTCTCCTGCTCTCCCTTGGACTTGCTCTATGTATCACCCTACTAACGCTAGAACATGTCAACAAATTAAAACCAATAAAATTAATCAATACCAATAAAAACTAGGAGGAAAAATTATGATTGAATTTAAAAATGTAACAAAAATCTATCATTCCAAAGAAAGTACAGATACAACTGCCCTAGAAGAAATAAGTCTAACATTAGGAAGAAAAGGACTCGTATTCATTACTGGTAAAAGTGGCTGTGGTAAATCTACGTTTCTAAACTTATTAGGAAATTTAGATACCCCGACAACTGGTGAAATTTATGTAGAAGGAAATAACATAACAAATTGGCAAGACCAACAAAGAAGTGCCTATCGTGCCTCATTTGTTGGATTCGTCTTTCAAGAGTTCCACCTATTAGAAGAATACTCCGTCCTAGAAAATATAACGTTAGCTACAGAATTCAATGGAGAAAAAATAAATGAAACATTACAAAACAACTATCTTCAAAAACTAGAATTAGAAAATTTAAAAAATCATAAACCTTCTGAACTATCTGGAGGCCAAAAACAAAAAGTAGCTATTTTAAGAGCCTTACTAAAAAATCCAAAAATGATACTAGCCGATGAACCAACAGGAAATTTAGATTCTAAGGCAAGTTCAGAAATTTTTGAAATTCTAAAAGAAATATCAAAAGAAATACTAGTAGTTGTAGTTTCGCATGACATAGAGTCTGCAACTCTCTATGGCGACAGAATAATCGAAATGGAAAATGGTCACATCATTCGTGATACAAACCCCACCACAGACACCCCATCACCTTCCTTTCATCTAAAAAACATTCATATACCTTTTTCTTTTATTTTAAACTTTGCCAAAACAAACATATTGCAAAAACCAGGAAAATTATTATTAACAATTATTTTACTAGCATTTCCAATAATCTTAATTGGAATACTTGCTAATGCAGTATTAATGAACCCAAAACAGTTAGTATTAAATACCCTAACGGCAAACCAAGAATACACTTTTCATTTACAACCTTATGAATACAAAGTAGAAGACAAAGAAAACTATTTGCTATCTTCAACATTTCAGTGGCATGCAATAACGGAAGATGAAGCAGAAAAAGTCAAAGAACAATTTCCTGACACAATATTTAACAAAACATTTAAATTATATGAAAACAATTGGCCTCTTACCTTTGAATATGGCGATGAACAACTCATAGAAGACTTCATAAACAGCAATGGCGGTATCATATCAGAATTCATCGAAATAGAAACAGACGAAATATTAACAAATTTAATAGGACAATCCCCCAAAACACCTTACGAACTAGTAATTACCCAATACTTAGCAGATTACATATTAAACTACGGAGTATATGACAATGAAAACAATCTGTATAAACCTACATCATACGAAGAACTAATAAACGACTATCATCCAATCAAGCTCGGAATAAATACAGTTTACATCGTAGGTATTACAAGAAACGAAAAATATTTAGCCGCTCAAAAAGCCGGAAAATTTATAAGAGATAGCTATAAAAATGAAACCGCCAATTATTTAAAGAAAACAGTCTATGTAAAAGGGTTTACAGACGTTGTCAAGTTCGATGCCAACAAAGAATTGTTTTATGAACCAAGTCAAAGTTTCTTAAAACCAAACAATACATCTCAATCGAACTATCTAACCTATCAAGCTATATCAGAACCGATTGAAGTTTATACAAAAGATGGCCTCACAACAATAAACAGTTTAAAAAAAGAAGAATTAATCATCTCAATAGAAGAATTAAAAGAAATAGATGAGTTTTTTAAAAAAGAATACCAAAAATGTACAACAGAGGAAGAAATCAATACTCTACTAGAAACTTATCTAAAAGAATATACTACATGGCAAGATATCACATTTAGTTTTTACATCAATCAATTTAATGAAGTCAATGAAGCAAACCAATTACACATAGTAGGTATAACCAAAGAAAGCCATTCCTTTATTAGCATGGACTATTTAGAAGAATACACTCCAAGTTTTAAAAGACTAACTACTCTCACTGCATACGAAAATAACTCCCAAAAAATAAAGGATATTATAAAGAAAACCGCCGTAGTAAATCCTATGAAAGATACTTCAGAAAACGGCATATTCTTCAGTAATATTTATACAAAGACAATAGATTCCATCGCCTTTACCTATAACGGAATTAAAATAATCACAAGCATATTAGCCCTTATATTTATCTTATTTACAATCATCTTATTTTATAGTTTCATTTCCAACACAATTACTTATAGTAAAAAGAAAATAGGAATATTAAGAAGCTTAGGAGCAACCAACAAAGACATTTTAAAAATATATCGCTTAGAATCATTTATAGTAAGTTTACTTTCTTATGTGATAGGAATGATTGCTTTATTAATTATCATATCTATAATAAATAATAACATTCAAGAAAAATATTTCTTTACAATAAATGCATTAATAATGAACCCTTTAACTCCAATCATATTACTTATATTTGCTATTTTATTAAGTACCTTTATGACATTACTAGCTTATCGAAAATTAAAAAAAGTAAATCCGATTAATGCTATACTAGAAAAAGAAAAAAGCGAATAAAAAAACATCTACTCATCACTGAATAGATGTCAAACGGTTAGCAAAAATAACCAACAGCCTAAAAGAATAGATTCACGTCTATTCTTTATTTTTTAATGTTATAAAAAGTACTTTCTCCTGGATATGTAGCAATATCTTCTAGCTCTTCTTCAATGCGCATTAATTCATTATACTTACAAATACGATCCGTTCTAGATAAAGAACCAGTTTTAATTTGTCCAGCATTAAATGCAACAGCAATATGAGCAATAGTTGTATCCTCTGTTTCTCCAGAACGATGAGAAACAACTGCAGTATAACCCGCTTTTCTTGCCATTTCCATCGCGTCAAATGTTTCAGTAAGTGTACCAATTTGATTAACTTTAATCAAAATAGAATTTGCAATTCCCCTAGAAATACCTTCTTCTAAAATACTAGGATTAGTAACGAACAAATCATCACCAACAAGTTGAACTTTTTTACCTAATTTTTCTGTAAGTTTTTTCCAACCATCCCAGTCTCTTTCTCCTAAACCATCTTCAATAGAAACAATCGGATATTTATTAACTAATTCTTCATACCAAGAAATCATTTCATCAGTTGTCTTACTTCCACCATGACTCTTTACTAAATCATACATTTTTGTTTCTTTATTATAAAATTCACTTGCCGCAACATCCATAGCAATACAAATATCCTTACCAGGCTCATAACCAGCTCTTTTAATGGCTTCTACAATACATTTTAAAGGAGCTTCATTATCTTCTAGATTTGGTGCAAATCCACCCTCATCACCAACTGCAGTTACTTGTCCTTGTTCTTTTAAAACATTTTTCAAATGATGAAATACTTCACTACCCATACGAATAGCTTCACGAATAGAACTTGCTCCAACTGGCATAATCATAAATTCTTGGAAATCTACAGAACTATCTGCATGACTTCCACCATTTAATACATTCATCATTGGCACAGGCATAACTTTTGTATTAAATCCACCTAAATAACGATATAAAGGCATTCCATAATAATCTGCTGCTGCATGAGCAACTGCTAAACTAACACCTAAAATAGCATTAGCCCCATATTTACTTTTATCCTTAGTACCATCAGCTTCACATAAAGCATGATCAATACTCACCTGGTCAGTAACATCCATACCAATAACTACATCTTTTAAAACATTATTAACATTATCTACAGCTTTTAAAACACCTTTTCCTAAATAACGACTTTCATCATTATCTCTAAGTTCTAAAGCTTCTCTTTCTCCAGTAGATGCTCCGCTTGGAACAATTGCCTTACCATAAGCTCCACTTTCTGTAGCAACTTCTACTTCAACAGTAGGGTTACCTCTAGAATCAAGCACTTCACGTGCATGAACATCTATAATTCTTGACATAATAAAACCTTCTTTCTGTACCTCTTTATTTTATCACATATTATGAAACTCGTGATATATTTTCATTTTTATTCTAAAAAATTTTGTACATCAACATACACCACAGGAATATACTTGCTAGCCAAAAAGAATTAAAATAATAAAGCTTTTATAAATATACTTCAAAAGAATATTTTTTCTTCCTTTATTTCGCATTTTCCACATCTAGAACAACCATTACAAATCGGCTTAGATCCACACTCATAACATTTACTCCAGAAAAACGGGTGATACACTTCTTCTTTCTTTATAGGATTTAAAAACTCATCATACAACTTCCATTCGATTCGTTTTCCTTCAAAATTCATATTAGATTTATAAGCCATTCGTGCTTGCAATTCCTTGTCTTTTAACGTATACATTTTACCATCTTTTATAAACTTCGTACCAGTTTCAATAAAGCAAAACTTGACATTGTACTTAACACATTCTTTATGTAAACTTTGCACCCAAGAAAAATCACAAGGACGAGAACCATCGTAATTTTCTCCACCTACAATCACTTGCTCTAGCTCTCCTGTTTTTAAATAAGGTTCAATAGAAATTGGCCCAATAAAAGGTGCACACATAATTCCTTTATGTTTAGCAGGTATACTGAGTAAAACAGGAATTCTCTCATCTGCCCTTTTTTGATTTTCACAAGTAACATTCAAAAAAATATTTTCCCAACCATCGCCCCAATCTTTGGGTAAACATTCTAAAATACGCTCTGCTCTTTTAGTAAGCAAAAAGAAAACAACATCTTTTCTCTCTCTCATAATATCCCATGCTTCTTCCCTCCAAGCATTGGCTTCTTCAAGAAAAAAGTCAGAAGACATACACACACGGATCATCTCACCGCTTTTTACCTTATAAGACCCATCACGATTTCTTTGCAATGGATAACGCATATTTTTCGTTTTATAAATAACACTTCCTAATTTATTACCATGAACTTTATCTAAAAAATACATGTAACAATGCTCGCAACCTTCACTGATTTTAGTACAGCCATGCCATGGACTCCAAATATCATGCATGAGGATTCACCTGAAATATTATCCGGTAAGACTCTTCCTTTTTTTCATACATAGCCACAACCTCTTTATGATGCGTCACAAAAATTCTTGGCTCTGTCGTTTCCAAAAAAAGAGGATTTCCATTCATAACTCTTTGATAATCTTGTTCATTCACTTCAATCTTTGGTAACAAAAACAATTCATCAACTGTTTTCAAAGGCGTATCTTTCGTAATACTTTCCAAAGTCATACAGTCCTCTAATGACACATTCCCTTGTTTTGTTCTTACTAAACCACTCATTGTCGCCACCGTATCCAAACGTTCTGCAATATCTAGAATTAAACTTCGAACATAAGTTCCTTTAGAAACGACACATCGAAAGCGTGCAATTCCATCTTGATATTCTAATAATTCTAATTCTTCAATAAAAACTTGTCTCTTAGGAAGCTTCACTTCCTTTCCTTCTCTAGCATATTCATACAATTTCTTACCATTTACTTTCACAGCAGAATACTTTGGAACCGTCTGAATATATTCTTTAGGAAACGTATCTATGACACGCTTTAACTCGTCATAAGAAAGATTTACTTCCTTAGTTTCTAACACATTTCCAGTAACATCTCCAGTATCTGTTTTTACTCCAAACTTCATATCAGCAATATACTCTTTATAAGAACTAGTAAGAAGATTTACAAGTTTCGTATAACTGCCAAGACAAACAATCAAAACTCCCGTAGCCATAGGGTCAAGTGTTCCAGTATGTCCTACCTTCTTCGTTCCATAAATACGACTTATTTGATTTACAACATCTCGACTTGTCAAACCTTCTGGTTTATTTACAAACAATACACCATTCATTTTCTCACCAACTTTTCTTATCAAGTAGCTTTAGTATATAATACAATTGTACGCATGTCAAGAAAAAGAAAAATTTGAGTTTTCGTATTTTTAGTTTTTTAGTAGTATTTTTTAGAAATTTAGCTTTACATTATATTTTTGTAAAACTGTTTTTTGAAATTTAATGATTTTATTGCATGCAAAAAAGATTTTAAAAATTAGTTT
>DVGF01000047.1 GCA_018712835.1 Candidatus Ventrenecus stercoripullorum | reverse complement strand
AGAAAAAGAATAGAAAACAATGGGCAAAAGAGTCTTATTTTTGATTATTTTAGGAGTATTTTGTTAAAAACTGTAAAAAAATGTTAAAAAATATTAAAAATTTTATTGTCGGTCATTGACGGGGGGGGGGTTCTTTGAATTACAATGTATATAAAGTAGGTGAGTGTTATGAAACTAAAACTGGAAAAATTTAAAGAAAAAGAAAAAAAAAGAAAATTTATTATTATATTTACTGTTTGTTGTATTTTGTTGCTAGCTGGAGTATTTTTGTATACATCATTTGCAGTTCTCACTGAAGAGAAACAATTTAATGTGATTAATGGAACCTATCAAGATCCAGGAGACTTATACTTCGCAGTGTATGTGGACGGAGAAATAACAAATACCATACCATCTAAAGACAGTGGATACACATTAGATATGAAAAAGAGTAGTTGTACGAATGGAGCAACCGTATCATGGGATAATGATTCTTGGAGTGCTGTGGTTAATTTTTCTAATTATTCGGCCGGAAATATGAGTCGGACAAAGTGTACGATGTATTTTAAAGTGGATTATCCACTAGCCACTGATCATATTATTTCTTTAGCAAAAGATTCAAGTGAACTAGTTTATGATGAAACTTCGGATAACAATTTAAGATATATAGGAGCGGATCCAAGTAATTATGTATCATTTAATGGAGAACTATGGAGAATCATAGGAGTATTTAATAATATCGATAATGGAAGCGATACAAAAGAAACAAGATTAAAAATCATAAAAGATGAACCCTATAGTACAGGAATGGCATGGGATACAGATAATATAAATGATTGGACTACAGCAAGTTTACAAGAAGAATTAAATACAACGTATTTAAATAGTATTCAAAGCCCTTATAAAGAAATGATAAGTAATGCTAAATGGAATTTAGGAGGAACAGCAAATTATAAAACTGCCTTAGCGAGTGATTGGTATGGATATGAACGAGGAACTACAGTGTACAGTGGAAGCCCAACAGAATGGACAGGACAAATAGGATTAATGTATCCAAGTGATTATGGATATGCAACAAGTGGAGGAAGTAGCGTGAATAGAGCCTCATGTTTAGCAAAAGAATTATATAATTGGGATAGCGTAAGTGACTGTTACAATAATGATTGGCTCTATAAGAGTGGAACTTATCAATGGACATTAACCCCGCGTTCCGGTAGCTCGAACCTTGTGTTCTTTGTGTACTATGACGGGTACGTGAACAGCAACTCTGCGCTCAACGCGAGCAATGCGGTCTCTCCCGCCTTATATCTATCCTCTAACGTAAAAATAAGTGGAGGAACGGGAACAAGTTCGGATCCTTATCAGTTAAGCTTATAATTGGAGCATTTGCTCTTTTTCTTTTGTCTAATTGGTGTATTCTCATAGCTTTTTTCTTTCTTTTCTTATATAATGAGAGGGTAAGGATGTGTTACATATGAAGTATCGTTGTAAAATGTGTGATTATATTTATGATGAAGAAGAAATGGGAAAGGAGTTTTCTCTTTTAGAAGATTTTGATTGTCCGATGTGTCATGCTCCAAAAAATTTATTTGTGGCAATTAATGAAGAAGAGGAGTTAGAAACAAGTAAAAGAATTTTTAAGAAAGCTATATTATTTAGTGATGATAATAAAGGCGTAGAAAAAGATGATGCAAAATGTATAGATTGTGGTATTTGTAAGGCAACTTGTATCAGTAAGTGCGGTTTAAACTTTGGGGAAGATACGAGTAAGTGTTTAGAATGCGGTCAATGTATTATTACGTGTCCTACGAATGCTTTGAGACCAAAAAGACATATTGAACGAGTTAAAAAGGCAATGAGTGAAGGAAAAACTATGGTGTGTTATACTTCTCCGGCTATTCGGGTTTCTATTGGTGAAGTGTTTGGCTATGCACCAGGAACTTTTCTTCAAGGAAAGTTAATAGGACTTCTTAGAAAACTAGGATTTCAATACGTATTAGATACGACTTTTGGAGCTGATCTTACAATTATGGAAGAAGCAACTGAATTAAAGGAACGTCTAGAAAATAATGGCGTTTTACCAATGTTTACTTCTTGTTGTCCGGCTTGGGTAAAATATGCTGAGACATATTATTCAGATTTACTTCCACATCTATCTACTTGTAAAAGTCCAATAGGTATGGAAGGAGAGATTGTAAAACATTATTTTTCTAAAAAAATGAATATTTTAGAAGATGAGTTATTTACGGTAGCGATTACTCCATGTACAGCTAAAAAGTTTGAATTACAACGAGAAGAAATACCAGGAACTGATGCGGTTATTACTGTATCAGAACTAGCTGATTGGGTAAAAGAAGAACAACTTTCTTTTGATGATATTGAGGAGAGCCAGTTCGATTCTTTACTTGGTGAAGGAAGTGGAGCTGGAGTTATTTTTGGAAACACTGGTGGTGTAGCTGAAGCCGCTTTAAGAAGCTTGTATTATTTTATGACTGGAGAAGATTATCAAGAGTCTCATTTGAATTTTTCTTCTGTTCGTGGGTATGATAATGTGAAAGAAGCTACTATAACTATAGAAGGGCGTGATATTAAAGTTGCTATTGTACATAAGATTAGTGCTATTAAAGATATTCTAGAAGATGTCAAAAATGGTGTTAGTCCTTATCAATTTATTGAAGTGATGAATTGTCAAGGAGGATGTGTTGGTGGTGGAGGACAGCCAAAATATCCAGAAGGAATGGAGAAAATTACAAAAGAAAAGAGAATAGAAGGATTATACCAAAGAGATAAAGAGACAACAGTGAAAGCTGCTTATCAAAATCCAGATATTCAAAGATTGTATGACGAATTTTTGACTAGCCCAGGAAGTGAACTTGCTCATCATTATTTGCATACATCTTATCATAAGAGAGGTTAATTATGTACGTGATTGTTCCTTTAATTTTAGCTTTTTTGATGGTAGCTTCTTTTCGATATTTTCCCGTGAAAATTGCTAAATATATTAAGAAAAAAGCTGATGATAAAGCACGTTATCAAAATGTAGAAAAACTAGAGAAAGATAGTATGTATTTTCGAGAAATTCCTTTTGAAAATCTTGGCGATGCTTTTTGGCTTTCTTATTGTGCTGGCCTTATGGAAAACCCTGAAGATATCTTTTATGCTTTTTTGTTAAAGTGGCATATTGATGGTAATGTAGAGGTTTATAAAAAACATAATATTTATTATGCTCAAGTAAAAAAGAAAATTTCGTATACGGATACTTTTGAAACGAAAGTTTTTAAACATATTTTTTTGTGGGGAGCATTTAAAACTCCGGTTAAAATTTCTAGAATACGGTTTAGTAAAAGTTTGACACTTACTAAGTTATTACGAATTTCTTATTATAATTTGAAGGCACAGGGATATGCTCTTCCAAATAATATTTATGCGATTGATAATACTGGGGCTTTTACCGTACCAGATGATTTGAAACCAAAGTTGGAAGCTTTAATCGGTTTAAAGAAATTTTTGGAAGAATTTACTTTGATTTATGAGAAATCTGTAGAGGCTGTTCATTTGTATGAAATGTATTTGGTTTATGCTGAGTTATTTGGAATTGCTGATAAAACAGAAGAAGAATTGAGTCGATATATTAGTCCTGAATTAATTTCTTTTTATGTCAATCAATCTAAAAATAAAGAAATATAGAAACTATTTCTTTTTTTGTAACTATTCAGACTATAACATGCAAAAGTAAAGAGTAATTATAAAAAATTGCTCTTTTTAGTTTGCAAACAATACTTTATTGTTAAATATAGCTTTAATAGATTCAAAAGGATTAATCTTTCT
>DVGF01000046.1 GCA_018712835.1 Candidatus Ventrenecus stercoripullorum | reverse complement strand
ATTTTGAAACATTGGAAAGGAATTATCAATATGAAAAATTCTTTGTGTAAATCTTCTATGGAAGCTCATATAGAACATTGCATGGCATCTGCTTTTTCTTCTGTTCCTAAAGGTTATTCTAGAAAAAATATCGAAACCTATATGAAATTGCAAGAAATGTTTTTAAACGGAGTTTCTATTTTTGGATATTATCTAGATACATATAATTCTAATGAAAATTATGAATTCAACAATGAAAAAGAAGTAAACTATTCTGTATTTGAATCGTCTACTTCTAACATGCCTATTTTAAGCTCTTCTTCTAATGTTTCTCATGCTTTACATAGTTTTATTTAATACACTTTATTTGAATCCGATAAATTTAGACTCCGTCCTTTCTTTTAATTTTTAACTACTTTTTAAATAACTTAATTTTTTTATAGCCAATCATAATGAGGGAAAATAAAACCATTACAATAAAACTAATAATATTTGAGAGTTTGTCCAAAACAGTGCCTGAATAAGTAACTTGCACATTAGCACTACGATGCAAATTTACTTCAATAAAGCCATTTGTATTTTCTACATAAGATAAAAGTTCAGAAGAACCATCCTCATAAGTTGCAACAACTTGATAGCCTAAATAATAAATCCTTGGTAATTCTAATGTAACATCAGAAAGCGCATTGACTTTAAATGTTAAATCAGGTGTATTATTCTCTAAAATAGAAATATCTGCTATGCCAGAAGTAACTAAAATATCATTACTTCTATTTTCATAATAATCAAAATTATTAATTACATTAACAGGAAAATATTCCCCACCACCTGTTCCAGAAGAACTAAAATTTATTTCATTTAAATCTATTTTAGAATAATTCTGCAAAGATAACACTTGAACCGTATAAAACAAACAAGATAAAATACTAACACAAACAAGCACTGGACGTAATTCTTTAGAAAAGGTCATTAAAGCAAAAACAGCTAATATACATAATGAAAATATAAAAAATATTTCTAATCTCCAAGGAAACTGGATCATCTGTAAAAAAGAAGGCATTTTACTCCATGGAAAAAATATAGACATCATTATTATACACAAAACAGCAATAAGAACAGCGCCTCGAAATAACCAATCATTTTCTTTATAAAAATTCCTTTTATAAATACCATAAAGGGCAAGTAGAAAGGGCACAATATTTATATAAAACAAAAGATGAGTATCAGATCTTTGCTGCCATAAAAACAACTCAAAAATATTAAGAGAATGCCTCGTTAAAATAGGAACACTAGCCATAAAGTTATCAGAAAAAACAGCATAATTTCCTAAAAAACGATGTTCCAAAAGTGGCACTAACAAACATAAAACAGACAAAATAACAATAAAAGTTGCTAAAACCAATCGAAAAAAAATTTTTTTCTTAAATACTTTTTTAAAATTTAAGAGCAAAACGATGCCTAAAAAAATAGTTACATAAACAGTTAAAACTAGATGAGAAAAAAACAATCCAATATATCCAAACACAAATGAAATATAAAATCCCCGATACTTACCTTGAAACAAATAAACAATGCCCAAAAATACTAAAGGCAAAAACGTAAAAACAAAAATTTCTGCAAATGCATCTCTAATAATTGTATCTATAATATGATAAGGCATAGTCATATAAAAACAAGAGCCCACAAAAGAAATTTTTTTATTTTTACATATATTTTGTAATAATAAATACATAAATATTCCTGATAAAAACATAGCAGAAAAATGAGTCAATTTCAAAGCATATGTCACATTTAAATGAAAAGGCGATAAGAGCTTATAAAAAATAACAGCAACAAAATGAGACAATTGAGGATAAAAAATTCCGGATCCATAGCCAAAATCACGAGCAATTATCGGAAATATTTTTAATTGAAACAAATTGTCCCAACGAAATACCTGATCTAAAGCTAATATATTTGATACATGATAATGTGTATCGTGTCCCCAAAAATAAAACTTCGAAACAAATGGCAAAAACACAAAAATAGAAATTCCAAATATCAAAAAATAATACTTATCTATATTTTTTAACTTTTTTATCATTTTACAACTCCCCTTGTTTTAATTGATTTAAAATTTCTAAAGTCTCATATCCATTTTTCTCAGCCAGCAAATCAAAAATTCTTTCTACTGCATGAGCCATAGTTCCATCAACTTGACCACACTCATTTGCAAAATCCAACAAATCGCTAATGGAAAAAAGTTCACGAATAGCATCAGTGCGAGCCCAAAACATAGAACTCACAGGAAATGTCATGTTTGGCTGTAACTTATCTTTAGAAATATGTAATCTCGAACACAGCAATTCCAAATTTTTTTGATTACTTTTACCAACAGAACCGTAAGGATTTACCAATTGATCAAAAACTTTATAATAAATGATAGGATAAATAATACCTATTTGACGATGTGTTCCAAATTCAAAAAAAATATTCTTTACATTAGCCGACGATCCCAATAAATTATGCCACAAATAATTTCTCCATTCATCTCCATAATCTTGGGTAATAGTTTTTTTAGTATGAATATGAAGTAAGTATTCATACTGATCAATACGTTCTTTCATTTGTATTAACATAGGATAAATATCCCTTCCTTTATTAGGAAAAACTTCAACAGAATAATTTTGAAAAGAAAATTTATTCAACATATCTATCAATTTAGCCTTTTTTTGTTCGGTGTCAGTAGAAACATATAAATCATATGAATAAGGAATAACCATTAGCTGCTTTAGCAAATCTTCAAATAAATCTTCATAGAAAACATGAGCTTGAATTGCAATCTTAGGTTGAATATCTTTTAAGCTATGCTCAGAATGAAACACTTTAAAATTTGCTTGAAAAGGAATTTTACAAATAGCTCTAGATAAAGTATTAATATTTGCATATCCATATTTTTCATCGGGCTCCAAATAAGTCCCTTCTCCCCACTCATTCCACGCATTTACTAACAAAAACACATCCGAAAACGAATTAAAATTCATCTTTTTTACAGCCATTGTCGTCCATAAATAAAAAGATTCCAAAGAGTAATGATAATAAATTTTAAAATTTTCTTTTCTTCTGGCAGAATTATCCCATCCCATAGTAATAGAATAACTAAATGGTTTTAAGGGATAATGATTTATATAAGTTTCCCACAAATTATAAACCAATTTAGAATAATTAACGACAGAAGAAGCATTAGAAATACCCGTAATTTTATCATTGGGTAGATAAAAGCCATGAGGCGCAAAATCAAATTCCCCATCAACAAATTCTGTATTTTTATAAGAAGGATTGCCAATCTCCGTTTTGCTCCATATTACAATTTCGCCAATTCCAATTTTTTTAGCAGTTTCTCTCCATTTACGACACACAGAAGAAAAATTAGGAATCGCATCAGGATTATAGACTAAAATTAAAGGATGATTATTAATTCTTATATAACGAGAATCCGACACATACTTTTGTAAATCTTTAATAAAATTTTCTGGATCGTTTGGCAAATATTTTTGCTCCATTAGAACTTCTTTTTCCAAACCATCCCAAGTTCTAGTCCAATTTTCATTAGCCCAACAAAGAACAAATGGAAAATCAATTTCTTGATGTTCTAATAATAAATCTAAAGGATTTTCCAAAAGTCTTTTTCCAGAAAACCAATAGTAATAATATATAAAACCATATATTTTATGCTGTTTGGCTAATGCCACTTGTTTTTTTAAAACAGAAACATTACTCAAATCATAATAACCGATATCTTTATGAGGAATTCTGGGTATATAATGACCATCAAATGAGGGCTTAGATCTCTTAGTGTTAGTCCACTCAGTAAACCCTTTCCCCCACCATTTATCATTTTCTGGAATACAATGAAACTGCGGCAAATAAAAAGCTAAAGTTTTAATATAAACTGGTAAATCACTAAAATCAATATTATCCTGATAATGACTAACATATGAAGGTTCAGTTTTATAATCATAAGAAAAAGACTTTGAAGGATTTACAGTAGAGGTCGGAAGAACTCCTTTGATAGTGAAACATTTATTTTTTACCTTCTTAGCTTTTTCAAGAAATTTCCAGCCTTTACTTTGTAAAATTTGATTCAAAGTATTCTCTAAGTTGTAATTTTTATTTTCTAAATCTTTCACTTTCTGTCTTAACTCATACACTTCTTTTCGATATTCATATTCTTTCATATTCACACTCCGAGTTTTTTTATTTTTTTAAATTCCATACTTTTTCTAAAAAAGAATAACGTTTCTTAATTTCCTTTTTCTGAAAACTATCAAAAGGAAATTTTTCATTAATATAATGATGAATTCGTTTAATCTCTTTTAAATGAGCGTCTTTTTTCATAATAGATGAAACATTATTACCATGGACTCGATAATAATTTAAAGTTTTAGTATTATATGCTATATCACCATGTTGCATTATATTCACATAAAACAACCAGTCTCCAGATTGTTTAAACTCACCAGACAATTTAAAATACTCTTGATAATTTCCATTCTTTATTAAAGTAGATGAAACATTAGCAATTGTACAATTCAAAAACGAATAGTGCTGAATTTCATCTACACCAGAATTAACAAAATTATGATCCCAATGCCCCGTTTTCATAATATCGATTTCATTTTTAATACTTGGCAAAATCATTTTACCAACTCCATCAATAAATGCTGTATCACAATAAGAAATCATAACATTCTTATTCTTTTTAATTGGTCTTACTAAATACTTCAACATATTTTTATCGCAATAATCATCTGCTTCTGCAATCCAAATATACTGTCCTTTTGCTAATTGGAATCCTTTTTCCCATTGTTTAAAAGCAGAGCCACTATTTTGTTCATTATAAACTTTTTTGATTGTAATATAAGGTGACAATTTTTTCACCAAATCATCTATTTTTTTACGGCTACTATCCGTAGAGCAATCATCTAATAAAAGAATTTCAAATATCTTTACTTTTTGACTCAAAATACTATATAAACGTTCTTCCAAATATCTTTCATAATTATAATTAGGAACAACGACTGAAATAGAAATAATTTCTTTCATCTTTTGATTTTTTTGTGCTAATGAAATCAATTTTTCCATATCAATAGAAGGAATAATTTTTCTTTTTAAATTTTTTTTAAAAAAATTAAGAAATGAAATAAACAAACTAGCTAAAGAATAATGTTTAGTATAAACAAATTTAAATAATAATTTATAATAAATTCGGCTTTTAAAATTCATAGAACTTAAAAATTTCCAAAAATAGCGATTTTGACGAATATTATAGTCTTTCGATAATTCTGCAAATTTTTTTATATATTTTTTCCGCATTTGATAATCCTTAATTTTTGGAAATACATAAATAAATAAACAAATAATTTGATTATAAGTAATTGCATCTTTATATAATTCATAATTCTTATGATGCTTAATTCTTTTCAAAGTACTATTTACTCCAAGAAAAATATCAAATCTTTTATCACTAAAAGTAGAATTCTGAATAGAATGTTCTCTTTGAACATAATAATAATATACATCTGGAACATATGCTATCTTTTGTGCCTCCACTAAAGCAGGGATAACAACCGCAATATCTTCGTTTACTTTACCTTCTGCGAAAGGATATTTTTCTATAATACTCCTTTTAAAAAGTTTATTACAAGCAGAAGCCGCAAGCCCATTATTAATAAAATCAATTTTATCATTTCCATCGCAACCTCTAGTAATTTGATAAGTATTACTTTTTTCATAAAAAAGTTTCATATCACAAACGGCAATATCAGCTTTTTCACGCATAATAGCATTTATTAGCATTTCATAATAATTAGAATCAATATAATCATCAGAATCAATATATCCAATATATTCTCCCGTACTATTTTCTAGTCCCACATTTCTAGAATAAGACAAACCACTGTTCTTCTGATTTTCTATTAAAATTACATTAGGATAATTTTTATATTTTCTTAATATCTTTCGAGAATGATCCGTACTACAATCCTCAATTAATATTAACTCAAGATTAGAATACGTTTGCCCCAAAATAGACTCGATACATTTCTCCACATATTTTTCTGTATTATAGACACTTACAATTACAGATATTCTAGGCTTTTTCATACTTCTTCCCCTTTCTTCATAACATCTTCTAATATTTTTAAAGATTTTATTATTTCTTGTGTACGAAATAAATTTCGTTTTCTTTGATTATGATATAAAATATTTAAACTTGCCCCTTCTTTATGAACAATCTCTAAATCTGGAGAATAAAGACTAATTAAATGATGCTGCTGCAACCTTAAATACAAAAAGGATTCCTCATGATACAAAAACGTTTTCTCGCAAAAAACATTTTGAAACTTATGATAGTATTGCTTAGAAAAAATAAGAGCACATCCATGCAATGCAACGCCAAGCATTTCTTCTTCCCCATTTTTAAAGACATTTTTTTTTACAAATAAATGTTTCAATTTCATATAAAGAACTAATCCTAAATATAAAAAAGTATGTCGATAAAACTTCAACAAACGCTTTTGCACTTGTAGCTCTTTTTGGACCTCTTCTATATTTTTTAATGGAAGATAGGGATTTACTGATCCGCTTCCTTCTTCACATATAATTCGAGGCCCTAAAATATCAAAATGGTATTTAAGATATTTCTTTTGAATAATTTTCAAAAAATCTTTCTGCTTGATAACTGTATCATTATTAATCACCACCAAAAAATCCGGATGATAATTTTCAATAGCAAATCGAGAGCCAATATTATTAGCTCTAGCAAAGCCTTCATTCTTTTTTAAACAAAGCAATTTATCGCAAGTATCTTCTAATTGCTTTTTTTCATCAAATTGCAAAGTATGATTATCCACAACGACAATCTTTTTAACACCAGATAATTTCTTAATAGAAGATATACAATCTAAAGTATCATTAAAATTTTTATAATGCAATATAACAAAAGCTACCATACTAAACCTCTTCAGCAAAACCCTTTTCTAGTTTCCTAAATATTATATACCCAATACCTAGGACAAGCAAAGAAAAAATTGCAATAAAAACCAAAGAAGATACATCAGGCATCGCTTTATAATAGAAAATATCACGATAAGCATCTACCAAATGAGTCATTGGATTTAAATAGAGTATCCATTGAAATTTTGGTGGAAACATATCCACAGTATATAAAATAGGGGTAGCATAAAAAAGTAAATTAAGGAAGAACCCTACAATATATTCAATATCTCTTACATATACATTAATAGCACTTAAAATAAATAAAAGTCCTAAACTTAAAATTGCTTGAATAATAGCAATAAGAGGAAGCCATAACAACTGTATACTAAATCCAATTCCACTAAAGAGTACAAAAAGTAAAATAATCACACAAGAAATCAAGAAATTAATGAATCCAGCTGCCACGACACTAATAGGTAAAATTTCTCTTGGAAAATATACTTTCTTAATAATTCCACCATTCATCCATACACAATTACAACCAGTCGTAATACAAGTCGTAAAAAAATTCCATGGAATAACACCAGTAATCAAATAAACCAAATAATTATCAATATTAGTTCTCATAATATATGGAAATACTATGGCATAAACAAGTACCATAAGTAAAGGATTAAAAAAACTCCACAAAACACCTAAAAAAGAACCCTTATATTTTCCTCGTATTTCCTTTTGAACATTGGTCTTTAATAGTTCTCGATATTGATACAAATTTTTAAACATGGCATATCACCCGCATTTCTTTAAGTATTCTAAAATAACGTTATGAGGTTGTCCATCCATAGCAACAACACCCTCATTAATCCAAATTGCTCTTGTACATAATTTTTCAATCTGATCCAAACTATGACTAACAATCACAATAGTTTTATCACTATTTTTTAACTCTTCTAATTTTTGAAAACACTTATCCTGAAAATGTTGATCTCCAACCGCTAAGATTTCATCAATTAAAAGAATATCAGCATCTACATTAATAGCTATCGAAAAAGCAAGACGCATATACATACCAGAAGAATAAGTACGAACCGGATTATCGATAAACTCACCTAGTTCTGAAAAAGAAATAATCGTATCTATTCTCTTATCAATCTCTTGTTTCGTAAGTCCAAAAATAGCCGCATTAAAATAAATATTTTCTCTTCCGGTAAAATCCTGATGAAATCCAGCTCCAAGTTCCAGCAAACTAGTAAGCTTTCCGTGTGTCACTACTTTACCTTTATTCGGATAAATAATCTTTGTCATAAGTTTTAAAAGCGTACTCTTCCCAGAACCATTCACGCCAACAAGACCAACCGTCTCGCCTTTTTTTATGGTCAAATTAATATCCTTTAAAGCAGTAAAAACTTCACTTTGATTTCGTTTCCAAAAAAACACTTTTTCTTTCAAAGTACTAGCTTTATCATAATAAATTTTAAAAGTTTTCGTAACATCAATTACTTCAATTGCATTTTCATTTTTAATATTTTTCACGAGCTTCACCTCAAATAACTATTAATAGTATAACAAATATGAAAAATAATATCAATTTATCACTCATAAATAATTTCAACATCTTGTGGAATTGAGTAGTAATTTTTCATCCATTCTAATATATATTCACAGTTTTCATAATATGGCATATCACCACCATAAGTTGGATCAACTAACTTCTTTAATACAATTTTATCTAGTTTCTCCCCTGATTGAATTTTTTGAGCAGAAGAAATAAGTACGCTATCATTATATTGATTCGCTTCATTATTTTTAAAATATCCTCGTACAATTGTAGCATAATTAATAAAGGAAATAATACATAGGGTACAAATTAAAATATTAAAAATATCCTTTCTTTTTGCAAGAACATTGCCAATAACATAAATAATCGGAATAAACATAACAAAAATAAAAGGTATAGAAGAACGTGGTGGATAATAAGGAGCAAATAGCATTACTGCCAAACTAGCCAAGCCGCCTAAAAATAATTCTAGCATTAAAAATTCACGCTCTTTATAACAACAATAACAAATACTAATCACCATACCCAAAAGTTGCGCCAAATAAATAAAATTTATAAAAAGTAAAATAGTAGAATTAGAAGTCATCGAAGCAAAATAAGTAAAATAGTTATTGCCTTCCATAAGTAATGATAAACACACAATAATAACATTAGAAAAAGAGCAAAACTTGATCAAAAGATTAGAACGATACTTGATTAAATTGATAAAAGAAATAATAAACACCGCGATAAAAAATAGAGTTAAAAACATTCCATTATAAGTAGCAAATACTCCACTGATAATAGCCGGAATTGTTGTCATTAATTTTTGGAACAACCCTAGATTTGCAAAAGAAGAAGTAGTATCCAATCTCATTTGATTTCCAGGTGCAAGCATCAGAATACCAAAACCTAATAAAGAAAATAAAAGAAATACAATTTGTTTCTTATCTTTTTGCCTTTTTAAAAACCACTCTATAACAATATAAAAAATAATATAAACAATTGTTAACGCTGCAATTTGTTCTTGAGAAAAAGCAGCTAAAAAGCTTAAAATCGAAGCGCTTATAATGTATCTTTCAGATTTTTTCTGTGTCACATACACTAACATAAAAAATGGTAGTAAAGGAAACAAATAAGCAGTCGAAGCAGAAGCCCAAAAAATACTATTTCTTAATAGCATAATATCTAAAAAACCATACATTGAAACAACAAAAAGCGCCAATTGATAATCTTTTAATTTGGTTTTTGATAGCAATAACTTATATATAAAATAAAATATAAAAACAAGAACAAAACTTTGGACAAAACGATAAACAGGCAAACCAAATCGCAATAATGAACATTCAACAAAAAAGCAAAGAATCCGGCCTCCCCATTTCATATAATGAACAAACAAAAATTCAAACAATTTTCCTAAACTAAATTGGTTACCAACATTTCCAATATCAACATAGCTTAAAGATGCATAAGCATAATCATCATGATGTAACCATATAAATTGATGTTGTATAAAAACAAGAACAAAAAACACAAAAAAAATAATAGCTATACGATGTTCCTTAATAAATTGCCAAACTTTTTTCATAAAGACCTCCAAAATTTCATTAATAGTATAACAAATATGAAAAATAATATCAATTTTTATAAAATCTATCAAAGCAAAAACAAGGCTACTAACCCTGTTTTATTTCTTATATCGGTACATATAAGATGGTCTATGTCCTGCCCCTGTTTCCATAAATTCTGTCTTTTCTACTTTATCAGCAATAATTCTACGAAAAGCAGGATCAAGCAGTTTCTTATGCAAAATCACTTCATAAACTTTTTGAAGTTCTCCAAGTGTAAAATACTCTGGCATCATATTAAAGACAATATCCGTATAACTAATCTTATTCTTAAGTCTTTCAATTCCACTCCAAATGATAAGTGGATGGTCAAATGCTAAAGCAGCATTTGAAACAATTTCAAAACGGTAACGGTCCGTTGTTTTTTCGTGCAAAATTTTCTTAATCTCAAAAGAGAAATTTTCTTCCTCACTAGATAGATACACTTTCACGTGATCATGATCTTCGACATAATCGACATCAAACCACTTTGCATTTTCATGAATTTTTTCAGGCAACTTATTTTTATCTACTAAAGCGATATAAGAAGCTGATAACACCCGCATCCGTGGATCACGATGAACACCACCAAACGTATATAACTGCTCTAAATAAATGTCTCGTAAATTTGTTTCGGTTGCCAAAATTCTTTTTGGTGCGTCTTCTAACTCCTCGTCCATTCTAAGAAATCCACCCGGCAAGCACCACATATCTTTAAAAGGATAGTCATTTCTCTTCACAAGCAAGATACTCATAGATTTCTTCTTACTTTTACGATAATTAGTTGGGGCCTCATCACTAATACTAACAATTAATATATCAGTTGTCACAGAAGGCCTATCAAATTCATTCGGATTATAATGAGCTAAAAACTCCTCTTCATTTTTATACGACATAATATCAACTCCACTACTAGTATACCATTAATCCAAAAGTTTTTCATGAACAACTCGCACGAAATGAAAATCTTGCATCCGAAGAACACTTAATTTCTTGTCACTAATCTTAGTCTCAACTCTTACAACATCTTGGAAAGTCTTATTCACCCCATCAATAGATAAGAAAAGATTAGAATATTCTCCTTCCAAAGAAAGAATAATATGCTTATCAGAAGGAAGAATAAAAGAATTAGATAACGTTTGGTATACTCGATTATTTAAAGGGGCAATCGGTGTAATTTGTAAGGTATCTAAAGTATTATAAACAATCGCCCCACCAAAACTCATATTATATGCAGTAGAACCTGTCGAACTACTAATCAATAGCCCATCTCCAACATAATGCTCTAATAGTTCTGAGTCAACTTCTACTTTGAGTTTCAAAGTTCGAAACGATTTATCACGAACGACAACTTCATTTAACGCTGTAAAAACATACTGACGCATCTTTGTAACCACACGTACCTCGATTAAATTTAACGTTTCAATTTTATAATCATTCTCTTTTAAACGACTTACAAAATCTTTCATCCGCGCCACATCAATTTCTTGTAAAAACCCAAGTGTACCCGCATGAATTCCTACAAAATACATATTTTCATTAAAGTGACACTGTTTCACCATACGAAGAAAAGCACCATCACCACCTACACTAATCCCCAGTTGAGGTCGAAGAGAATTAGATAGTCCGTTTTCTATGAGTTCTTGCTCTAACTCACTAGCTACCTTACGTGCTTTCTCAGTATGATTTACAAACAACTTTACCCGTTTCATAATAACTCCAATATTCTTTCTGCAATAAATAAAATCAAATCTTCCTTATTCTCTTTTTGACTTTTCTTTTGAGCACGATAAGAATACTCATAAAACTGTCCTTGATAAAAAACTGCTACAAAAACAACATGATCATCCCCGTATAAATTGTACTTATCCACACGATTTAGTTTGCCAGTAACTCCTACACCAATAGAAGAATGACTAAACTCTTTAATGCTACGAGCCATTTCTTTTGCAGTTTCCATACTATAAACTGTGTATTTAAGAATAACATCTTGAGGTACACCCATTTTAATTTTAAATTCATTACTATAGGTTACCGCACTAAATCCTAATACTTCACTTGCCCCTTCTACATTTGTAACGGCATTAGCTAGTCCACCACCACTAGCACTTTCCATAAAAGAAATCGTAAGCTTTTTCTCCGTTAATTCATGTACTAACTTTTCAATCATATCCACAAAAATCACTCCTTATATAATTGATACTTTAAAATATAATCAGCAATTGCCTTAGGAACATAAGAAAGAACTGACTCCTTATGTTTTACTTTTTCACGTACCAATGTAGAAGAAATATTAGATCTAGAAAAAGAAACCATTGTCACATCAAAATTACAACTAGGTATACTAACATTTCCTCTTTCCAAAACAAGCAAAGGATACTTCTTTATTACTTCTGGATGCTTCCACTCATTCATATAACTTAAATTATCGACACCACAAATAAAATAAATGTCATCCTGTGGATATTGCTTATTAAAATAATCTAAGGTTTGATAAGTATATACAGGATACGCTTTCATTTCATAATCACTAATAGAAACGTAATCTAAGTCATAAAACAAAAGATGTAACATATCCAATCGATAACGATTATCCACTAAGTTACTTTTATATTCATAATGAATTCCTGTAGGCACAATAATGATTTTATCTACATATCCCTGCTTTTTTAAAGTCTCTACAATTTGTCTATGAACTTTATGTGGAGGATTAAAGCTTCCTCCAAAAATTCCTATTTTCATTTCACTTCATCCCAATCTTTATAAACCTTACCATCACAGCGAAATATCTCATAACGCGCTTTAGCATTCATGCAGCATTCATCAAAGAAAATAGATTTAGTTCCATGATAATTCGAGATATCCTCTTTTATTTTTTGCACAGTCTCATCATCTGCCTTATGAATTTGAATCCATTTATCCACTTCGGTATTTCCATCAATACTTTCTTGTAACACCTTAAACGTAACTTGTGATACCGTATCGGGAATGTTTGCTAAAATTTCTTGTAAAGATTTATGTGAAAAAGAATCGGTAAGAATAATAACATAACGTGCTTTCTTGCCACACACCTCTATTTTATCCAAAAGAGAAAAAGAAGCTATACTATAGGCCACAATATCAATTTCTTCATAAAGACGACTAGGCAAATAACGTCTTGTTTGAATTTCTACCGTAACATCTTTTCTCTTTGCTCGAACAATATCCAAAATATCTTTAACACACTTTGGCATTTGCATTGGTTCATTCGTCCCTGTAATAACAACTGTTTTTAAATCTTTATTTTCTTCTAAAACTTGTTCCAAAGATGTTTTCCATGTTTGAAAATCTTCTTGATAAACATTTTGAAATCGATTAAAGTGCCGATGTGTTTTAGAAATACAAAATGGACAATGATAAATACACGGTTCACTTGGTGTAACTACTTGTAAACTTTTCATAATTCATCTCTCCAAATACTTGCATCAGCATCACTAGGCATTCTAAGGTCTCCTCTAGGAGAAACGCTAATCGTTCCAACTTTTACCCCATCTGGCATACAATTCCTTTTAAATTGTTGACTAAAAAATCTTTGAAAGAAAAAATCTAACCATTTATGAATTTCTTCCTTAGAATACATTCCTTGAAAAGCATGATTTTCTAAAAACTCAATCTTCTTTGGACTTGCTCCATACCTCAAAAAGTGATACATCGTAAAATCATGCAAAAGATAAGGACCTACAACACTTTCTGTTTTCTGCGTAATATTTCCGAGTGTATCAGGAGGCAAAAGTTCAGGACTAATCGGCGTATCCAAAATGTCTTTTAACGTCTTTTTAATGCTTTCATTTTTTTCTTTTTCTACAAAATACTGAACTAAATATCTTACCAAAGTCTTAGGAATAGAAGTATTCACAGCATACATAGACATATGGTCTCCATTATAAGTACACCAGCCAAGTGCCAGTTCTGATAAATCACCAGTTCCAATGACTAACGCTTGATGTAAATTAGCAAGATCCATCAGTATTTGCGTTCTCTCACGTGCCTGCGTATTTTCATAAGTAACATCTTTTTTAGACACATCAAGTCCAATATCTTTAAAATGTTGTAAACTAGCATCCTTAATAGAAATTTCCATGCCAGTAACTCCATAAGCTTCAATAAGTTTTAAAGAATTTTCAAGAGTTCTCTTACTTGTTCCAAAACCTGGCATAGTAACTGCAATACAATTCCGAAAAGGAATATGTAACATCTTAAAACTTTCCATAATCACTAAAAATGCAAGAGTAGAGTCAAGTCCTCCAGAGAGTCCTAACACACACTTTTTAATACCTGTTGCTTTCATTCTTTTCGCAAGTCCAGAAGCTTGAATACGAATAATTTCTTCAAAGCGTGCTTGACGAAGTCCCTCATTCTTTGGTACGAATGGCGTAGTAGAATACTCTCTTAAAAAATCAGTATTGTTATCAACAATCGTAATTGGTATTACACGTGACACCTGTGTATTTTGACCAAAGAAACTCTTATTTTTTCTCCGGTCACTCATAATTCTCTCGATATCTACATCTTCGATAATGTGAGTTGTCTCAAAAGAAAATCGGTCGTTTTCTTGTAACAACGTTCCATTCTCAAATATCCCAGCAAACCCTGAGAAAACCAAATCAGAACTAGACTCATTTACTCCACTAGAAGCATACACGTAACCACAAGTATTTTTAGAAGATAACATTTTAAGCAAATCTTTTCGATACTCATACTTACCAATCACTTCATTACTAGCAGATAAATTAAATATCATAGTTGCCCCTGAAAGAGAAAGATGTGTACTTGGCGAATTTGGTGCCCAAGCGTCTTCACAAATTTCAATACCAAACGTAATCGCATTCTTTTCTGTATCCTGAAAAAGCAAATCCCGACCAATTGGCACGACTTCATTTTCAATAGTAACTTCTGTCATCTGTAAATGAGCTTCAGAAGAAAACCATCTTGCTTCATAAAACTCTTGATAATTTGGAATATAAGTTTTCGGAACAATTCCTAGAATATGCCCTCTTCCAACGACTGCTGCACAATTATAAAGTTCGTTGCCAACAAGAAGAGGAAGACCAACAATCACATAAATGTTTTTATCCTGAGTCGCATGCGCAAGTTTTATCAAACTATCCTTAGCTTTTTCTAACAACACATCTTGTAAAAACAAATCTCCACAAGTATAACCAGTCAAACTTAGTTCTGGAAAAAGGGCAATTTGTACACCCTTTTCTTCCAAAACATCCACCTCTTTTAAAATTACATCTGTATTAAATATAGGATTAGCAACTCTTAACTCTGGCACAACTGCCGCGACTCTAACATAACCAAATTCTTTATTCATATCTATCTCTACTCCTTTCGTTTTTTCGATGCTCCTTTAACCAATTTTGAACATACCATAATTGACCACAACCGCCACCAATATCATCTTGACCAGCAGGATCAAAAATACGTGTATTATATCCTTTTTCTAAAAAACGTTCTTGAAATTTCTGAATAATCCCTAAATTTCGAAAAGCACTATCTTTCATAGTTTCATCTGAGGAACAAACAACACTAAAAGTAAAACAAAATACAACCGGTGAAAATAAATGTGCCAACCTACGAAAATCTTTCGATGAATTATTAGTACCATCGATACAATAATTTAAATAAGGTTTTCTACCAGTTTCTTTCCACCAAACAATACCAGCATCACGAATTTTTTCCAAAGACATTTTCTTTTGAAAAGGAATTAACTGATCTCGCTCCTTATCATTAGATTTATGAATTGAAAATTGTAACCCTACCTTATCAATTTCTTTAGATAGTTGAATGATTTTAGAAAATACAACATCATCGTCACAGCCCACTGTAGAAATAAGTAACTGAGCATTAGGAAATCTTTTATGTAATGTGCGAATTGCAAATTCTACCTGCCCCCAATTTAACATAGGTTCACCCATGCTCATAAACATAAATTGAAGTTTTTTGCATTTAGAATTAATGTCAGAAATAAGATTTTTATCTGTTAAAACAAGTTCTATTTGTTTTACAATTTCTTCACTTATTAAATTTCTAACAAATTTAGCACCAGTTCCACAAAATTTACATCCAACAGGACACCCACTCATGACGCTACAACAAATCACTGTTCTTTCATAAAAGTCTGAATACCGATACAAAACAGCTTCTGCTACCATATCTTCTTTTGTAAAAACATATTTCCAAACATTCCCTTCACTACTAGAGAAAACCTTATAATTCATTTGTATCAACCTCCTACTAACCAACTTTTCTTGTTAAAGACATTCCTTGATGTTTCGCAAGAGTAAGTAACTCTCTTTTCTTTTGAATAAGATCCTTCGTCATATCAACAAAGTATTTTTGAGGTTTTTCATAACGTTTTACTTCTTCTGGAATAGTTAACATTTCCGCATCACAATAAGCTTGTTTTGCGTAAATAGAAGGCTCTTTATAAACCAATTTACCATCTAAGAAAATTGGAACTTGTAGCTCACGAACCCTGTAATTTCGAATCGTTGTTTGATTTAAGTTATTCACCGGATCAATTAAAGTAAATTCATTCTGTGGTATCTCTTCGTTATGAAATGCGAGCACATCCCCTAAAGCCAAATTACTTTCATTATCATAAAAACGATAAACTTTTTTATATCCCGGAGTAATTGCTTTTGCTTCATCATTACTAGCCTTTATCTTAGAAATAAATTCTTCATCTTTCGTTTTTTGTAATGCAACATTTTTATAAACAACACCCACTCTAGCATAATTAGGAAGTACAATATTATCTCCAACCCCAAAGAAATCTATTGGGGCTCCTTGTTCTAATAAAGAACGAATTGCTTTTTCATCTAATCCATTCGATACACAAATATGAGTTTCAGTAAGTCCTGCTTCATCAAGCATCTTTCGGGCTTTCTTCGATAACTTAGCAAGGTCTCCAGAGTCAATCCGAATTGCTTGTAATTTTTGTCCATTTGGAATTAAAAACTCTTTTGCTACACGAATAGCATTAGGTAACCCACTTGTTAACACATCATAAGTATCGACAAGTAATGTACAAGCATGAGGATAAGCTTTAGCATAAGCTAAAAATGCATCATACTCTGAGTCAAAAGACGTTATATAACTATGTGCAATCGTCCCACTAACAGGAATACCATAAACCTCACCAGCAAGCACATTAGAAGTAGATTTACATCCTCCTATAAAACTACACTTACTAGCATAAAGCCCAGCAATTGGCGACATACTTCTTCGAAGACCAAACTCACTAATAGCTCTTCCCCCACTCGCTTCACTAATTCTTTTTGAAGCAGTTGTCCAAGCAATGTGAGAATTCAAATAACTTAATAGCACCGTTTCAACAAGCTGGGCTTCTATCAAAGGAGCTTTCACCGTTACAAGTGGCTCTCCACCAAACACCACCGTACCATCTGGTATAGCATAAATACTACCGTGAAACCGAAAATTTCTTAAATATTCTAAAAATGGTTCTGTAAACAAATGCAATTCTCTAAAATACTCAATATCTTTTTCTGTAAAACGAAAATTTTGAATAACCCGAATAATTTCATCTAGTCCACCCATAATAGCATAGCCTGAATCAAATGGCATCTTTCTAAAAAAAGCATCAAATACAGCAACCTCTTCTGTTTTCTTTTCATTAAAATATCCTTGGCTCATTGTAAGTTCATACAAATCAGTAGCCATTGCTAAATTAAGTTCGTTCATATTAATCCATCTCCTTTACTAAACGAATACCATTACTTTCCATAACACGGTATCCAAATTGGTTTGCTTCTTCCCTTTCATGAACATTCGGAATATGAAAAGTCTCTACTGCATTTATAGGTACCACAATATCAATATCGACATTCCACTCATCCATAAAATTTCTTAAAGCAACTGCAAAATTCATAATACAAATATCGGTACAACACCCAGTAATAACAATTCTTTCTAAGTTTTTCATTTGAAGTAACATCTCCATCATTCCTGGTGCAAACAATGCACATGTAGAATTCTTATAAAAAACTCTATCTGCGTATTCTTCAAAAATACTTAATTCCTTAATTGTTTTTTGTTCTCTAGGAGTAATACAATGCCCTGCATATCTTTTTATTTCTACACTGTCTTCTGTATGTTTATCATTTACAAAAAACAAAGCACTTTCTCTTTTCAAACCATCCATAATAATCTTTCTAATATTTGGAACAATTCCTTTTATTGTTGGATCTGCAAGTGCTCCTTCCTCACAAAATCCATTATTCATGTCAATCACGAAGATTGCACTATTAACTTCTTCTAAATTTTTCATATCTCTCTTTCCTCTCTTCTTAATATATCGTTAATAACAAATTTTAAAAAAATAATTTTATTTTCTAACTAAATTCATTTGCTGAATAGGATTTACAGTAACTTCAATCCCATGAAAATAAGCTCTTATAACAGTATGCTCACCATATCCATACCCTTCTGTCGAATCAGTAAGTCCTGAATCAAAAGAAATTCGTAATACCTCCATTTCTTCTAAAGCAAGCATTTCCTTACAAATTTCCTCTAATTTTTCCTCTGTAATTCTCTCCTCATAAGGAATACTTTCACCCATTAACGTTTTCACGCCCCGAGCAACAATAGTTACCATACATCCTTCCTGTTCATAATATCCCATACATTCCTTACTTGCTCTAATATCTGCAGTAATTTCCATGTTATAAAATCTTTGATAATATTGTTCAATCATATTCTTTATCATTTTACGGTTCATCTTTAATACCATATCTCTCTTTCCTTTCTTTCTAATATTTTGTTAATAACAAATTTTAAAAAAATGTTTTTCTTTCTAATTTGTAACTTAAATAAGCAATTTTAGAATTTGCATCACGCATACCAATTTCTCTAATTAAGCTATCCTGACGTATTCTAAGTTCTAATTTTTTTCTTTCTCTTTCGAATCTCTGTGGATGTCGCTTTAAAAAGTCATATATTACATCTTCTAAAAATTGTCTAACTCTTGTCGGAACTTTACGTTGTCCAAACATTAATTCCTCAATATCCCGTTTTGTTAACAATACATAACTTAAATTTTCATCCGCATCCAACTTAGGTTCCCTAACCTTTTTACATCCTTCTGCTAAATAAGTCGTAATAACTGCCTTACTACACCCTTGGTCTTGATAATGTTCCTCCAGTTTAGAAATAGTCTCTGGTAAATACCCTGTCTCTTCCATCAGTTCTCGAACAGCTGTAATTTCTCCTACCTCTTTTTCATCTGCCATTCCTGCAGGAAATTCTATTGCCACGGTTTCTTTCGTATTAGGTCTTGACTGTACAACAACTAAAAATTTATGATTATGAGTAATTGCTAGAATAACCGACGCATTTCCATGATCTTTTCTCTTAGTAATTTGGTCACTTATCATCGTTTCCCCATTCTCTAACGTAACTTCATAAGTATTCTTTCCTATGTAACCTTCTTGAATGGACGAGACTAACTTTTTTTCTTTAGTTTGATATGCCTCTATAGACTTAGCTAAAACGTCTCTTGCTTCAGAATTCATACCCTTCCTCCTTTGTGTTATTATCATTTTGTGAATAACATGCCCTAAAAATTTTAACAGCTTGGCCATCTGTTATTAACATTATATGAATAACACAACAATTTGTCAACTACTTTTTAACAAAAAATTAAAAACAGTTTAAATTTCTAAAAAAACAGTAGGTAAACACTACTGAATTTTTCTTAAATAATCACGATAATCTAAAAACTCTTTTAAAGAAAAACATAACCAAAAAAGAATAAATTTTCATTCCCATAAATCTTCTATTACGCAAAATTAAAAAAAATTAAAAAATGCGTAATAGTATGCTATAATATATTTGAGGTGACAATAATGAAATTAATAAAAAGAGAACATTATTTATCAAAACTAATCAATGTAATTGGAACTCCAGATATCAAAGTAATTACTGGAGTAAGACGTTGTGGAAAATCAAAATTACTAGAAGCATTTAAAAACTATATTACCGATAATATCAAAGAACACAATATTATTCACATCAATTTTAATATGAAAGAATTTGATGAATTAAAAAATTACAATGATTTATATGATTATATTAATAATCACTTTAAAGAAGAAAAAAAGAACTTTATACTAATTGATGAGGTACAAATGTGTGAGCAATTTGAAAAAGCCATAAATTGGATACATGCGGAAGAAAAATATGATATTTACGTCACAGGCTCCAATGCCTTTTTACTCAGTAGCGATCTAGCTACATTATTTACTGGCCGGACTTTTGAAATTCAAGTTTTCCCATTTTCCTTTAAAGAGTTTATAGAATATTATAATTACAATGATTTAGATGATGCCTTCGACCACTATGTCATTGAAGGAGGTATGGCCGGTTCTTATTTATATAAAACAACGGAAGAAAAATATGAATATCTAAAAAGTTTATACAATACTTTAATTATTAGAGATATTAAAACAAAATATAATATCCGGAATACAAAATTAATCGAAGAACTAAATGATTTTCTCATGGATAACATTTCAAATCTAACATCTGCTAGAAATATTGCCAAAGAGTTATCCACAACAAAAAATTCAGTAAGCGATAAAACAATCAGTAACTATCTAAATTATTTATGCAACGCATTTGCTTTTTACAAAATAAGAAGATTCGACATCCAAGGAAAAAAATATTTAGCATCACAAGATAAATATTACCTAGTCGACCCATCATTTAAATATGCTCTAATTGGTACCAAAAATATGAATTATGGAAGAATCTATGAAAATATTGTAGCAATTGAGTTAAAAAGAAGAGGATATGAAATATATGTAGGCATATTAAAAAATAAAGAAATTGATTTTGTAGCTATGAAAAAAGATGAAAAATTTTATATTCAAGTATCTGATGACATTAGCAATGAGAAAACATTTGAAAGAGAAGTTACTCCCCTATTACAAATAAGAGATGCCTATCCCAAAATATTAATTGCTAGAACCAAACATGACACATACCAATATGAAGGAATTCAGATCATTGATATTGCCAATTGGTTAAATGAAGAGAAAAAAATGGAATCATAATAACATTCCATTTTTTAATTTATTGATAATGCTTCATATACTACTAACTTATGTTGAGCTCTAGTACAAGCCACATAAAATAAATGGTCATCTTCTTTGGTATAATAAGACTCTTGATCTTGATAAACAATAACACTATCAAACTCTAATCCCTTAGCAAGATAAGCTGGAAGAATAAGTAAATCTTTATTAAATTCCTTAGTATCGAAAGAAACAAGAGAAACAGGATACTTATCTTTTAAAAGTTCATACACCCTACTAGAAGTCTCCTCATTCTTAGTAATAATTGCCAAGTTTTTATACTTTTCTTGCAACCAAGAAACATCACTATCCATATCACAAAGAGAATGTATAACAACAGGCTCTTTATTTTCTTTTCGAATAGCACTAACGTGTGAGAGTCCTAAAATATGATTGGTATAAGAAATAATTTCTTCACTAGAACGATACGTCTTAGTAAGACTAATATATTTAATGCTCCAAAGTTCACCGAGTTCCTCTAAACTCTCATAATGATAATATGGATTAATATTCTGGTTCACATCCCCTAAAATCGTAAAAGAAGCTCGTTTAAAAATCTTGGACAAAATCTTATATTGCAAGAAATTATAGTCTTGTGCCTCATCAATCACAACTTGCTCCATATACTTATCATACAAAAATCCTTCAAAAAGACCTTTTAAATAAACCAATACTAAAGCATCCTCATAAGTGATAAATTTATTACTTTTAAGTCTCTTTGCATCTTCTTCCGTAAAACGTCCCTTAAAATATTCACTGCGATAAAACTCTATAAGTAATAATCGATAGTCTTTAGGAACCCCTAAACTTTCAAGTAAAAGCTTACGATATGTACCAAGTTTTTTCTTACTACCACGATAATTATTCTCACTAAATTTTAAAGCCATCGCTTCAATTCTCTCAAAAAAAGGTAACGTGTTATATCGTTCATGAAAAAGATGATTGAGCGTAGCAGGTTGATACTCAAATACATGATTTTCAACAAACCCATGTTGAAATCTTGCCTTTTTTGTAAAATTCCACACAAACGCTTCTATATCAGAAATAATTTCTTTACTTTGTTTTATCTTAATTGTTTCATAATCAATATTACTATTTTGATAATACTTAGATAGAAAATGAACAAAAGTTTCCACTTCTTTATACTCACGAATAATTTTATGTAGATAATCATGAAATGTTGTTTGCACAGTATTTTCCTCACCTAACTCTGGCAAAACATTAGAAATATAATCTGTAAATATTTGGTTAGGAGAAAATATCAAAATCTTCTCACTAGTTAAGTTAGGAATTTTATAAAGCAGAAAAGCAATTCTATGTAAAGCAACACTTGTTTTTCCTGAACCCGCAATTCCTTGAACAATTAAATTACGGTCTCTAACATTTCGAATCACTTGATTTTGCTCTTGTTGAATGGTATTGACAATATTCTTCATTTTTTCATTGGAGTTCTCTGCTAATACTGCCTGTAAAACATCATCATTAATATTTAAAGAATTATCAAACAGATGAATTAACTCTTGATGTTCAATTTTATATTGTCTTTTTTGTAACAATTCTCCCTGTACCATTCCTTCTGGTGCTTCAAAAGAACAAGCCCCAACCTCATAATCATAAAACAAACTACTAATTGGTGCCCGCCAATCTGTAATATAGTTATCCACTTCATCTTTTTTTAAATATGTCATTCCAATATAGATTTTCCGGATATTTTCATCTTCTCCCTGATAAAGGATAGACGCAAAATAAGGACTAGGTTGAATACGAATTAATTTTTGAAAATATTTTTGTTTATCCAAAAGTAACTTAGCTTCTTGTTCACTACTAGAACGCACACTATTTAACTCTTGAACATCCATATCTCCCTTATTTTCCCACATATAACGTCGGAATTCTTGAAGGCTCTTATCTGTAGAATAAATTCCTTCACTCATTTCATTAATCTTGTTATTTAAAACCTCACAAACTTCACTCAAATGCTTTTTTTCGCTATCAAATTCTTCTTTTTTCATCAATACCTCCTTCTTTATTGAAAACGCAAAAAAACCCGATTAAATCGAGACCCATCTAGTAAAAATATAAAAATGTGTTCTTAAATAAAAAAGTCAAATAAATAGTAACACAAACATATGTGGAATGCAAGGAAAATTTTTATTAGTTTTCTTCTCTAAACCACACTAAACCGCACTAAATTTATACTCTATAATAATTCCCAGCCTCTTTATTTAAGATAATTATCTAAATATCTTTTCCATTCAAAAGCATTTTCTTCATCAAAGAAATGATATAAGAAATCCACAATAATTTGATGTCTTGATTTTGCTTCTTCCTTTCCAGATTCCGTTAACATTAAATTTTTTAATTTTAATATTTTTTCAAAAATATGACATACACTACTATCAGCACATCCTCTTGTATATTTTTCAGCTGTCATATCTTCTATTGGAAATATGTCCTTGTTGAAAAAAGGTCTTCCGTTTTTCAAACTATATGTATAAACTCGCAAAATACCATTAGCTCCTAAAGCATCACACATATCAGCATCAGATACGATCTTGCCTTCAATAGTTGTTGGACAAAATCCTTTTAATCTTTTACTATAGCCAATAGTATTAAGAGCAAGACATACTTGTTCTTGCGCATTTTTATCAATATTACAATCTCTCATAATCATTTTTGCATTTGTTAAATTTTCGGCATTATCCATACCAAATAATTTATAATCATCAACATCATGAAGTAATGCTATCAAAGAAACAATATCTTTGTTAGCATTTTCTTTTTCTGCAAATTTTAAAGATAGTTCTAAAACCCTATTTATATGATCTATTCCATGTCCAGAATTATCTTTATTTAACAATTCATTTACATGCATTTTTACTTTTTCTATCATTATCTCACCTTCTATTTGATACTACAAAAACTGCATTTTTAAAAGTTTTTTTGTTGAATTGGAAAAACTTTTAAAAACTCAGGCTTTTTCCATCCGATTGGAAAAAGTCAAATTTTATCATAAGAATAATAACCGTAACCTTTCATTTCAAAAAGCGATTTACAAACATCTCAAAAAAATGAATATCATTTAATACTTCCGGATGCCATTGTACCGCAACAATATTATCATACTCTATTGCTTCAATAATACCATCTTCACTCATAGCAGTTACTTTAAAGTTTGGAGCTAACTTACGAACAGCCTGTCTATGAAAGGAATTAACGGACATTTCCATATCTTTATAAACATCATACAAAAAGGATTGCTTCTCTATATTTATATGATGCATCTGCCCATCTCCTAGTTTATGATTAGAAATATTTTGATTTAAATCTCCGCCAAAATAAACATTTAATGTTTGCATCCCGCCACATATTCCTAAAATAGGTTTCTTATATTTCACAAACATATCTAGTACTTCTTTATCCAAAATATATTCGTCATAATCGTAACTCTTTCCTGGATATGGGACATCATTATAATATTTTGGGTCAACACCAATAAAACTCCCTGGCAAGATAAGAGCATCGCATAACTTACATATCTCCTCCAAATTTTTTAAAGAAAAAACAGGAATTAATATAATATTAAGCTTATCAAAAATTTCCTTAAAAGATAAATCAATATAAAACCTTTTATCAAATGGTTTCTCTGATGGATAACTTTCCAATCGTGATATGATTGCAATTTTCATAGACTTCACCTCAAAATTTCACTTTTCTTCCAACAATTTATCAAAAACTTCTTCATACTTAGTAACAATACTATCCCAGGTATAAGCATCATGAATTCTTTGTTTGGCTTTTTTGCCAAGTTCATGTATTTCTTTCTGGGAAAGGTGCTCCACTTTTTCAATGACTTTCTTTAAATTATTAGGCTCCTTCGTGTAATAAAAACATGCATCTTCTCCAACTTCTCTATTATAACAAACATCATATAAAATATTTAACTCAGTATTACTTAACGCTTCTAATAAAGAAGGATTGGTACCTCCAGCAGAATGTCCATGCAAATAACCAAAAGCATGCTGCCTAAAATAAAGCAAAGCCTCACTGTCATACAAAGAACCTATAAATTTAATTCGTTTATCCTTTTCAAAATTTGTTTCTTCTTGTAAATGTTCATAGAACTTATTTTTTTCTAAATTACAAATAATCACTAAATCTTTTTTCGTTTTCGTTTTCATAAATTCCTTAATCATCGTCTCATAATTATTTTCTGGAACAAAACGACCAACAATTAAGTAATAATCATGATCTTTAATATCATACTCTTTCCAAAGCTTCTTAACAATTTCATTTTTCTTTGGTTTTTGATTTTCATAAGCACCAAAAGCAATATAAGAAGTAGGAATATGTAAAGAATGATATTTCTTATCTACATAACTTTGAATAGATTTCGAATCACACACACAATAATCACAAAATAACATAGAAGTAAATTCACTTAATTTAAAACATTGTTTAATCCACCAAGCCCATTTATCTCTCTGCCATTCTAAACCATCCGGATTAATAATAAATTTCGTATTTCTTAGCCTCCAAGTCCAGAAAGGCAAGATTGGTCCAACTTTGCATCCTAAAATTAAAACAACCGTATTCTTTAAATGATGTTTTTTAATATATTTTCGAACATAGTTCAAAGATTTTATCGTAAACAAAAACATCGTAGCAAATCCCTTTTCTGGAGTATAAATATATGTTCTAGTAATTCCATCAATTTGCTCACTTTGTAAATGCTTCTCTTTCTCATAAGTAAGATGTGGCACATAAAAAGAAAAACTTTCATCCTTATTATTTAAAATTAAATTTGTTACAAAAGTTTCCCATCCACCATAATTAAATTTATACCCTCTTGCACCTACAATAAAAATATGCTTTTTCAAAAAATGTCACCTCAAATCCAAAATGTTAAATAAGCAAAAAACAAACTAATATAATAAATGACTTTCAAGAAAAACATTCCAATCGGATTTAAATGATTGTATTCTTTCTCATAATAAAACATACTTTTCTTGATAGCCTTGTATTTACGAACCTTTCGCAAATTTTTTTGAACTGTCTTACTACCGAAATGATTAACACTTAAAGTTGTATCTACATAACTAAAAAGACCTTTATCTTTCGCTTTATGTCCAATAATATTTTCTTCATAATACAAGAATGTATTCGGATCAAAATAACCAATCTTTTTAAAGTCTTTCAGTCTTGCCACAAAAAAACAGCCATGTAATACTTCTACTTTGCAAAGTTTCTCTTGATAATAATCATCAGGATATTTTTGGAAATGAAAACTAAATCGATGTAACAAATTTACAGTAGATAGCATCTCTACAAAATAACTTGGCAACTTCCAACCTTTCGTAATACGACCATATTCTAAAACCTTTGGACCTAAAAAAGAGATATCTTCATTTTTTTTCATATCTAAAATAAGTTCTTCAATTACACTTTCTTCTACTTCTACATCAGGATTAGAAATAATAGCTAGTTCACATTCCGTCTCTTTTTCCAAATATTTAAGACCCAAATTATTTCCAGAAGCATACCCCTTATTATCTTTAGACTCTAATAATACAATTCTTTTGTTAGTGAGGAGCTTAATTTTTTCTACCGACTCATCACTACTATGGTTATCCACAATCACAATTTTAGACAAACACTTGTAATCTTTAATTTGATGAACCATTTTAATAGTATTTTCATAATCATTATAATTTAGTATGACTATTCCTGTTTTCATAAGAATTTCCTTTCCTAAATATTATTATACAAAAAAAAAGAGCAAATAAAAACTAGAAAGAAGAAACTCTTTCTAATTTTTTTATTGAAAAACATCTTTTAATATATCATTTGACTTTAAAACATTATATTTTTGAGCTGTTTCAAACGCATTGTCAATTAATTTTTGTTTCTCACTTTCTTTCATATGGAAAAATTCTTTGATTTTTTTAGCCAGTTCTTTCCCATCTTTGATATCTTGATAAGTAAGAGAATTTTCACCATCAACAGCATATTCTCTAGGTCCATACAAATTACACGCAATAAGAGGTGTCTTACATGCCATTGCTTCTAATCCAACAAGCCCCAAAGACTCACTTTTACGTTTTGTTGGAAAAATCATCACATCAAATGCATTATAATATTTCACTAACTCTGTCTGATAAACAAAATCTTTTTGAATAACAACATCTTTCAAATGATACTTATCTATCAAAGAATGAAATTCACTTTGCTCTTCTCCAGTCCCGATTAAAATCAACTTCGTGTGTTTCATAAAAGATTCTTTTTTTAAAAGATTAATCGCGTCTAATAAAGTATCATAGCCCTTATTCTTTTCAATACGAGATACCATACCAATATAAGTAGTTTTCTTATCTAAACCTAGCTCTTCTCTGCAAGCATCTTGACTCATTTCATGAAAAACATGAGTATTCACACCACCAGATGGATAAACAGTGACTTGATTTTCAGGATATCCATAATCATGAATAATGACATCTTTAAAGTAAAAAGACGGAACAATAACATGATTAGTATATTTTAAAACAAACTTACTACGTTTTACATTCGCCATTTCATCTTCTAAGTCCACAACTACATCATTGCCATGTGCATTACAAACAAGAATGGTTTTTGGACTAACTGCCTTAGCAGGCAGTACAGCTAAACCAGAATGAGAAATATAATGAACATAATAATAATCATAAGACTTCAAAAAACTTTGAAAAATTGCACTGATATAAAAGCAGATATAATCAACAAATTTAAATATAAAAAGTACTTTCTTTTTCTTAACCGCTATATCAACTTGAAATCCATTACTTTCCAATTGCTCTTTCGAATTCTTAACAAATGACCCATAATGCTTATATCTCTTAGAAGGATACATATTAGAAACTAACAAAATTCTTCTTTTTTCCTTTAAAGTACCTGCATTCATCACAACACCAAGTAAAACACCTATTGAAAAACTAGTAAATATATGTCCTGATAAAACAGAGATGCAAACAAGAAAGAGTAAAACATAAAAGTTAAAAACAGTATGTTTCATTTTACATAAAAGAATAAAAAATAATAAAGCATAAAGCCCAATACCAAAGTACCCCAACCGATAAAAAATATCTACAAAGTCAACACCAGTAAACTTTAAAATAACTTCATGCATACTTTGAACCCCAAAGATTTGTTCTTCTAAATTAACGGTTTCAAAAGTTTGAAATTCATTTTGAATACTAGTGATCTTTTCTTCATAAACATCTAAAAAATAAGAAGAAGTAAAATTACCATCAAACTTTAGGAAAAGAAGACCACCTAATAAAACAAAACTTATTACTAAGAAACAAATTGCAAAAATTCCTTGCTCCTTCCACTGTTTTCTATTCCGAACCAAATAATAAAGAATAACTAGCACTAATAAAAAAGCTAAAATAATAGACTTCCATAACAATATTCCTAAAAAAATAAGTAACATTCCTACAATCTTCGTAAAATAATTTTTATGAGCAATCAACGTTTGATAAGTAAGAGGCATTAAAATAGCTAAAACACCTATCATTTCTCTCTTTGCATAATAAAAACTTTCTGTCCCTACAGGGTTTAAGAAATAAAAAACTCCAAAGATTAAGAGATAAGCAAAAAACATCATCATAATAAAATAAGAATTCAAATACCTGTTTGGATACTCTAAGAAATAAAGAATAGATAAAAACATAGCAAATATTGAAACAAGAAATGAAACCTCACTCAAAACATCAAATCCTTTGGTATAAGAAAAAAGTGTTAAAACAATTATTCCTAAAAGGATAAGACAAATCGTTCCAATATGTTTCTTTTTAAGAAGTAAAGCAAGAAAAAAGTAACTTAGCAAAACTACTTTATAACCAAGAGAAATCCACAAAAATAATTCTTGACACTGAAAGAAACTTCCTAAAATATCAAAAACAGGAATAAGAAAAATAGCAAAAACTATAAATCTAGAAGAATATTTTTTTTTACTTTTTTTTTCTTTTTGTTTATTTCGAAATACAAACAACTTACTAAATACATAATTAGCCACGATAACAATAACCTGACTGGCAAGTTTAACAATTTTATCATTAAAATGCCATAGAGTAACCCCCAAGAACATAATAATCATATCCATGACTAAAGTGATAATTCTCGCTCCAAAAAAAGATCCTGCTTCTCGAAGTTTATTTTCATTAGTACTATGAAAGACAAATTTACGATTTGTAACATACGCAAACAAAACACTTCCAACCCAACTAATCACATTCGCAAGTTGTAATTGCCAAGCCGCTTCTGGATTTAAAACCGTATAAACAAGCCCATAATACAACGCTAAACTAACAACAGTAGTTAACACTCCAAAAATAAGATAACTAACAACTTCCCGTATTCTTTCCTTATCCTTCAACATACTCACCATAATTACTTCTCCTTACGTCTTGGAAATAAAATATCCGTCTTAAGCACAATAAACAAGAACACAACCATTAAAGCAACATACAAAATAATTGCATATTTAATTTCCCCTAAAGCATACAATATAGATACGCCTGCAAACAATAAATTAATAATATAAATAATAATTAACGAAACTCTTGTAGAAAATTTCATTTTTAATAATTGATGATGTAAATGTTCCTTATCAGGAGTCGTAAATGGATTCTTCTTCTTAAGCCCTCTTCGAATAATAGAGAACAATACATCAATAATAGGAGTCGCTAAAATAGCAAGAGGAATTAAAAGAGAAGTAAAAGTCGCAAGCTTAAATCCATATAAAGCAGTTGTAGCAACCATAAGTCCCATAAAGTTACTTCCAGAGTCCCCTATATATATCTTAGCTGGTGGAAAATTATAAACTAAAAATCCTAATAAAGAACCAATCATTAAAATAGCTATTGTCGTATCCATATTACCAAGTTTACCGCCACCAATAATAGAGGCTATAACAACGATAGTAATAAAGTAAATAATAGAAATACCACTACTTAATCCATCCATGCCATCAGATAAATCAATTGCGTTAATAATACCTAACATAAATATCAAAGTAACAATATAATTCCAAGGAGCATCAAACACAAAAGTATGTCCTAAAATCGTTAAATTATCAATGGTAATATGTCCATATAACATAATAATTAAAACAGCTATCGTTTGCCCAATAAACTGATACTTTGCACTAATTGGCTTAATATCATCAATAAGCCCTACCATCAAAATCACAAAACTTGCAATTAAAATAGAAATCATCTCTGTTGTTCCTCTTCCAAAAATCATATATCCCAGAAGAAAAGAGAAAAAAACTGCAAGCCCACCAATTGTTGGCATTGGCACTTTATTAAGTCTTCTTTGATTTGGATAATCAAGAGCACCAATATGAAAAGCAACTTTTTTAAAAACAGGAACTAAAATCAAACTAAATAAAAAGGTTGCTCCAATCATTAATAAAATATTTGTTGTTGTAACTTCTAACCTCATATGAAAAATTCCCTTCTTATGATTATTATACCTTAAAATACTAATTAAAAACAGAAGAAATTATTAAGAATTATTAAAAATCAAATAAAAATGAATTGAGTAAAAAAATTTTTCTATTTCTTTTCTCTTTTAATTAGATCACATTCGTAATGCGGCACCCCGTACTATTTTTATTTTTTAACAAATCATTTTGACTCGATAATATAGTATATCATCACTTTCTTCAATTAACATGTTTGCAAATGACAAATTGTGGGATATTGCATTACTTTTCTGTTTTACTTAGCTAAATATAAATTACGCAAATTAAAGCCTCGATAACCCAGTATAGAACATTAAAAATAGGAATTAAAAAAATACCTTTCTTATTTAATATTAGTAGAGAATATTATAAGAAAAGTTTTTAAATATTAATCCTAAAGAAGATAATATCACTGTGTTGCAAAATTAATTTTTAATAAGTAGCAAGAGATATTGTATCTTTTATGATTTTTTTCGAAAAATTTTCTTCTAAAAAAAGGAAATTGGATTTTTTTCTGTAATAATATTAGTGAGGGTATATAAAAGTGTGTGAAATAAACATAGAAAGGAGGGAGTCTTTTTGAGTAAAATTCACACGAGAGAATCCTTACATGGTGATTTAATCTTTAAAGAAATTTTTGGTACCCAAAAAAATGTGAGATTTACAGAATATTTATTGGAACTTTTAAAAGGGTATGAAAAACATTCTTTAAAAGGAAAAGTCACTGTGTTAAATGAAGTTTTTTTAGATAAAACGAAATTAAATGATAAAGGAATTACTTCAGATGTTTTAGCAAAATCCGAAGATGAAGTAATCGACCTTGAAATGTATACGACTTTCGAAGAAGATGATTTTGAAAAAAGTCTTACTTATCTTACTAGAATTTATGGAACAAGATTAGAAATTGGAGAAAAATATCAAAATCAACCTAAAGTCACTCAGTATAATTTTTGCGTGTCTTCTCATGTTCCTGACATAGATGAATATGAAACAGATTTTCTATTTATGAACAAAAAAACATATAAGATAATTACTAATAAAGTAGAGGGATATATTTATCGCCTTGACAAGTTAGACGATGTGGTTTATGATGATGACAGAAAAGAAGAATTACGTAGAATCATGAAAATGATTTATGCGAAAAGTAAAGAAGAAAGATTAGAAATAGCGAGAGGAAGTGAAATACTTATGGATTTAGCACAAGTGATGGAAGAATTTGTAAATGATGAAGCTGTTTTAAAATTTAAAAGCTTAACAAGAAAAAATGAAGAGATAGCGCGAAGAAATGGAAGAGAAGAAGGGATTCAAGAAGGAAGAGAAGAAGGAATTCAAGAAGGAATTCAAAAAGGAAAGCATGAAGGCCTTAGAACTCGAAGTATTGAAATCGCTAAGAATTTATTAAATCTTAAGATTGATATTCCTACAATTATGAAATCTACTGGTCTTTCTAAACAAGAGATTTTAAATTTACAGGAAAGTTAGTATGTTTTTATATCATTGCAAGAAGAATAAATTGTCCTTCTTGCATTTTTAATAGATTATTTTTTATCTTAAAATAGTCGATAACTGAAAAGCTGAAAAAATCAAAAAAAAGATTAAAAATAACAAAGCAGCAAAAAAACACAGCGAAATATAAAGAAAAAAGCAGAAGAAATAATTTCTTCTGCCACTAATATAGCTGATAGTTTTTACGCCCTCTCATTCTTTTAGAAGGAAGACCAAAACGTCTATATTTTCTATTCAGGGACTTGCCCTAGGAATTTTCTTGTTTCCAATCTGATTAGATTATCACATAAAGTGATTACTTCCTCTCGTAAAAAGCCGTGACCGTTTACACTCGGTGCATTAGTAATTTACTAATCGTAGTAGGAATCTGCGGGACGGACGCCGTTGGAGTTATCCACATTGTCGTTGTTGCTAGCATTGTTATTCACGTTACGCACGTTCGCGTTGCCATCATTGAAGTTGTTCGGCGACAAAGCAAAAGTCCCTCTATTTAGAAAATCCCTACATCTATATTTTTATTGATGCTAAATTTTAAAAAATGGCGCCGGCCCAAAAATGAGGAGTCATTTTTGGGCAACGTTTCATCGTCTTAGGCTTACCCCTGATAATTCTAGTTCCCTGATAATACAAATGGGTCATTAGCCGTTCCTGAGCCTTGCGTCAGACTACCAGACTTCAGATTGATTGCGGGACGGACGCCGATGGAGTCATCCACATAGTCGTAGTTGCTAGCATAGTTATACACGTTACGCACGTACGCGTAGCCATCATTGAAGTTGCTCGGCGACAAAGACCAATACAAATTTCCTGTATACAAATAATAGTTATAGTTTTCTGTACTAAATCCTCCGGCTGCATAGATATCGTCAGTACTTAGTAATGCTATTGGATATGTCAATGCTCCATTCCCTATTCCACTGCTTACTGTAAACCGATCATTTTGATTACTACAACGAAAATTTGGATAAGTTAATACTTTTTCATACTCTCCGCCCATTTGAGCCGCCTGTGGATCCCCTGCCCAACGATATGCTGTATAGTTTTGTCCATAGCCTAGTTGAGTCATTGTATTTCCATTATAAAAGCCATCAATTGAAAATGCCTCATCATATACAAAGCTTCTGTCATTACAGAATAACGTATCACTGACATATTCACTATATCCTTTATCGACAATATTTGTTTTGTACCATTGATCAATATATTGTTTGATTGTACTATCATTGATATTTGCATGGGTTTCTTCATAACTACTACTTCCTGGTGTTCCATACATATATCCTACATATGCATTATCATTATATGATGAGTTATACGCACTGGTCCCTATTTGGGTATAATCGGTACTACTATCATCATATCCATTTTGTAATACTTCTTCTTTATTTGGTAAAGCATCAATAGTGTTGGCATCTCCGGCATAGACGATTCTAATACTTCCATCACCATTCACTCTTACTATTCGCCAATATGCATCAGCAAACTTTACCCAGTTATTTTCCACATCTCCTCTATAATAATAACTTGTTCCATAATCATCTGGCGCACTACAAACGAGGCTTTCAGTTGTTTCCGGTCCACTGACTAAGATTTGTCCTTGTTCATTCACTGTTGGACATTTTCCTGTCGTATCTACTTGAGCTAAAATACCACATTGAGGATTATCTTCGCCATATAATTCTGTACATTTTTTATAATCTGTTAATTTCTCATTAATAAGTCTCACAGTTATCGTTCCTGTAAATGTCTTCCCTTGTTGATCATCTTGATTTCCGTTGTTTTTATAATGATATACTAAGTAATAGGTTGTCTTTTCTAAAGTTGTTACATCAAAATCTTGTTGTTCTAAGATGATTTGGGGATTTTCTGTAAGTATTCCTTGATATACTAGTTCTGGACTTCCTGTAATATTTAAACTATCTTCCTGATAAATTTGATTATTCTCTAATGTTGGATCTGCTACATTTACAGTAACATTATTACTTACTGGGTTTGTTGTTTTATATAAAAGTATTTCTATATCACTTTGAAATTCTTCTGGAACAGTTGCTTCTAAATCAATTTCATAAATACCATTACCAGTATCTGAATTCTTTTCTATTGTAAATTCTTGTACTCCCATTTGTCCTGGTAATAAATCATAAGAAGTAAACACTTTTGTTCCATCTAACAAAATACTTCCTAGTTCTTCTGTTTCTGCATTAATACCGGCATTATCATTTTGACTACTAGATGCAAAGTATGCAAAAGTCACTCCTATCGTTCCTACTAACAGTACTCCTATGACTGCTAGTGCTATAATTGTTTGTTTCTTCATAACACTAACCCTACTTTCTACATCACATGTTACTACAACTAAGTGAAAAAAGCAAGAAAAAAAGAAGCGACATTTCATGTCATCATACTTACTAATGCAAGATATTTTCTAAAAAAACAAGTAATATAATATGTTAACCCACAAATTAATTTTACAAAATAATTTAGCCCAAACAAAATTCCCTAACCCATAACGCAATCGAACATTGATAAATAATAGAAAGAAGTGAATATTCAAAAAGTTCTTAACATAAAATTTCTCAATTATCTATAACAACTATGTATCATTAAATTTTTAATATATATATTATGAATGATGGAGACTTTATTAATTCCAATGAATGAAATGTTCGATTGCGTTACAAGTTAGGAAATGGAAGGCTCGTTACTAGAAAAGTAGAAAAATAATAACGAGCCAAAAATTACAAGGAACACTCTATGATATAAGGGTTATTATAAAGTTCTTGAACATATTTTACAACTTCCATCATCAAACTATCATCCTTATAAATCTCAATTAATATGTTTTCATCATAGCAAACCAAAGGATAGAAATAATACTCTAAATTTTTAGGATCTTTTACAACGTTGATATCGCAATGAAATAAATAATTCATATTAAAATAATAACTGGCAAAGATATAATCATCATCTTTAGACCTTTCAGATTTCGAATAAAACTCTTTTGGAATTTCTGTGGTATCTTTATATTCTAAATTAACAAGCACAGAATCAACATTTTTAAGTGCCTTCTTTTTAAAAAGGTAATTAGACACATTAATATTGTCGCAAGACTCTCCATTTTTCAATATTTTCTTTTCAAAATCAGAATGAACACAAGAAAAAGCGAAAATATATTCTTTCAAAAGCAACTCAAATTTATCTAAAAAATCTTCACTCAAATATGGAGAACAGTCCATATTATCCATAATTTGTTTTAATGGAACTTGAAAAATCTTAGAAAGAATAAGTCCATAATACTCTGGAATATCTCGAAAAACAGCTTGAACCCCGAAACGATTTAAAATCTTTTTTACTTTCTTACTTTCCATGACTTCACCCCCTTCACTAAGAAAGTGATGCCTATTATAATGGAAAAAAGAAAAAAAACTAGCACTTCGACAAAACATGTCAAAATATGCTAGTTTTCTTTATTCTACAGACTTTAAAGAGTCTATCATATTAATAGTTTTCAAAATAAAATGCGTAACTATCTGTACTAAAACAGTAAATACAATCATAATTAAGAATGTATATAGATAACTGATTGGAAGAACAGTTTTCAAAAATAAAATCTCCTCTGTCTCAGCAACAGTCATTACAAAATAATTAAGTAATACACCTAAACCAAAGCCGATGATAATACCAACAATAGTGAGAAGCATCGTTTCACGATATACGTAAGAAGACACTTCCTTATCATGAAAACCTAATACTTTTAAAGTGGCAATTTCTCTAGTTCTTTCACTAATATTAATCGTTGTTAAATTATACAAAACCGTAATAGCTAGGAATGTCGAAAAACCAATAACTAAAAACACAATATTGTTAAGACTATTAATAACATCAAGAAACATCTCCATAGTGTCACTACTATATTGAATACCACTAAAATGTCCAGACTCCATGAGCTTATTTCCAACCTCTTCGACATCACCATCCATATTTAAAATCAAAGAATTATACTCTGTTTCTCCCATAATTTGGTTATAATAATTCATATTCATATAAATATAGTGATTGACATAATTTTCTGTAATACCATTTACTTTCAAAACAAACAAAGTATTTTCACTATTACGGATAGAAATAGTATCTCCTACGTTTACATGAAGAAGCTCAGCAGTCTTCTGTGTAATAACTGCCCCATTATCACTTAATCCAATAGGGTTACCATCCTCATCTTTTAAATGAACAAAAGAGTCCACACTAGATGCATCAGCAAACGCCATGACATAAACATCTAAATTCTTATTATTGACTTCAAACGTATAGTTCTCCATATTCACATAACTTTTTTCTGTAATACCATTCTCGTCTAAAATAGTATTGACTTCACTACTTTCTTCTGTAACAGTTTCATCAAGCATCACTACCGCATCATAAACTTGAATATTTCCAAATTGAATGTCCATCACAGAACTAATACTATCCTGAATACCAAAACCAGTAAGTAACAAGGCTGTACAACCAGTAATACCGATTAAAGTCATAATAATACGCTTTTTATAACGGAATAAATTTCGAATCGTTACTTTCCATGTAAAAGAAAGTCGCTTCCAAAGAAATCCAATTTTTTCTAAGAAAACCCTTTTTCCCATCTTAGGAGCTTCAGGTCGTAAAAGATTAGCCGGCATAATTTTAAAGTCTCTATAAAGCGTAATATAAGTAACAAAAGACATAATAAAGTAACATACAAATATGATAATAAGACTGACTGGAATATTAAAGACCGTAATCAAATTAGAAATAGTAAAAGATGCCGAATAAACTTGATAGATAATTCTTGGTACTACAAAATATCCAATGGATAATCCAAGAGCTAAACCAACTGTCGACGCAATTAAAACATAAAAGATATAACTGGCAACAATTTTTCCTTTAGAATATCCTAAAGAAGTAAACAATCCAATTTCTCCACGTTCTTCTTCAATCATTCTAGTCATTGTATTCAAACACATAAGTAATGCCACAATAATGAAGAATACTGGAAACACGGTTGCAATCGCATCCACTTTAGTCGCTGTATCATAAAAAGTAGTATAGCCACTATTATCTTCCCGATCAAACAAATACCAAACCGGTTTCTCCATATTAAGAACTTCTTCTCGTGCCTCATCAATTTCTTTCTGAGCATCATTAATCTCAGTTAAAAATTTTTGATAATTAGCTTCATATTCCTTTTTTCCAGCTTCCAAACTTGCTTCAGCATCTAAAAGCTGTTGATAACTATTTTGAAGAGTATTTAAACTATTTTGATATTCTCTATTCCAAGCAAGAGTTCCCTCATTTAAAGCAGCATAGCCATTATCAATTTCTGTTCTTGCTTGTAAAATTTTAGAAAGACTATCATAATAACTTTGCAAAGCTGATATTTGAGAAGAAATAGCTAAATACTCATCACTACCCTCTTCTAAATTTTCAAGCATTCCTTGTAACGTAGTAATCTGTGTCTTTGTAGTCTCCATCACTCCTGGAATTTCTTCCATAGTAATATTAAGACTTGCTAAAGAATTATTTAACGCAGTTTCACTAGCCTGTAATTCACTTCTAGTACTAGCAAAAGTACTTTCCATATTCTTTTTCGTATTATTTAAAGTAGCATAACCATTATTATATTCATTCCATGAATTATCAATAGTTGCTTCATTACTTAAAATTTCATTCCAAGCATCTTGAAACTCTTTCTCGCCATCACTTTTTTGTTTATTTAATTCTTCTTGTGCATCATAAACCTCATTCATTGCTGCTTCAAACAATTCTTCATAACGTGCTGTTTCACGAATAGGCTTCAATTCTTGAAGTTCACTATTTAAAAGACTCGCCTGCATTTCATAATCACTCATATAAGCAGTTGTATCAATATTATCTTTCGCAAGCAAATAAACTTCAGTATAAGCTTCCAACGTAAAATTATCTTTTAAAATATACATAAACGTATCTAGTTTTCCACTTCCAACCGTAGAAATACCTTTATTATTATAAATATACATTGGTGACTCGATAAGACCTACTACTGTATACGTTTGGTTTGAAATATAATCCAAACTATCACTTTCAAAAGTAACCGTATCGCCTAAAGAATACGTCCCAACCTCTACTAAAATCTCATTTGCGTTTTCAGGCATTCGTCCCAGAGTCAAATGAACTTGATTAATATTTTCCGTAATAGAATACACCTTCGTAGCATACCCATCCACTACAGTTTCAAAAGAGTACATTGGCTCAACAACCGAAACATTATTTAAAGCCCTAAGCGACTCCACATCGTCATCCGTAAGTCCCATAGTACTAACAACACGATAATCCATTAAATGATACTCATCATAGTACTGATCCATGGTTTTAATCATATCAGAAGAAGTCTCCCGAAGTCCTGAAAAAAACGCACTACCAAGAGCAATAATACAAATCAAAGAAAGAAACCGACCTAAAGATTTTTGAATCTTTTTAAAACTATTTTTAAAAATCAACATTACCAATCAATATCCTTTACTAATTTAGGTTTCTTCTGAATAAGAATATCAGAAACTTGACCATTTTTAATTTTAATCACTTTATCAGCAATCTCACTAATAACAGCATTATGCGTGATAATAATCGTGGTCATATGTTCCTTATGACATGTATCTTGAAGAAGCTCTAATACCATTCTTCCTGTTTTCGAATCAAGTGCCCCGGTCGGTTCATCACATAATAAAAGTTTTGGATTTTTGGCTAAAGCTCTCGCAATAGAAACACGTTGTTGCTCACCACCAGATAGCTGTGCTGGAAAATGATTTGCCCGGTCTTTTAACCCTACTTGTCGTAACGTTTCTAAACTATCTTTTGGATTTTTACATATCTGACTTGCTAAAGATACATTTTCTAAAGCAGTTAAATTTCCAACTAAGTTATAAAATTGAAAAACAAACCCAATATCATATCTTCGATAATTCGTTAATTCCTTTTTCTTAAATTTAGAAATATTCTTCCCATCAATAATAACACTCCCATGCGTTGGAGTATCCATACCACCTAAAATATTTAAAACAGTTGTCTTTCCTGCTCCAGATGGTCCTAAAACAACAACAAGTTCCCCTTCATTAATTTCAAATGAAATATTTTCTACAGCTTTAATGGTAACTTCACCCATCTGATAAACTTTAGATAAATTCTTTACTTCAATAAAAGCCATAGTATCACTTACCTTTCTTCGTAAAATAATGCCCACGATTTCTCAATATCTAAATCTGTCTTCTTATTTTTTCTTTTCTCTAAAAACTCATCAAACGTTCCTATCACCCGCGCTGGATTTCCAACAACAACAGAGTTCTCTGGAACATCTTTCGTTACAACACTTCCTGCTCCTACAACTGCTCTAGGTCCTATCCGTACACCTCCTAAAATAGTCGTATTACACCCAATAAACACATCATCCATTACTTCAATACAACTTTGTAAATAAGGATACTGTGTACTTCCTAAACGATTTAAACCTAAATGAAACACGTCATGACAGACAAAAGTCACATTACTTGTAACAACAATATTATTATGAAATTTAATCAATTTCGGATCCGACGGAATAACTCTAGGCTGAAAGAAAACATTTTCCCCCATTTCTTTAAAAATTTCATGTTTTTTCAAATAACGATTTCGTTTATCACTATTAATAATAAGATAAATGCGAAGTCTTTTTAACTGATTTTTTGTCCAAATCTTCATAAGACCCTCCTAAGAATTTTCATTTTTAGAAACACTGACCAACAAGGCTAAATAAGTAGATACCATCGGACTAATTAGTACATGCCCACTAAAACATGAAATAAGTATTAAAAGACAAAAGACAAACAAGTAAAGTCCCTTTAGCTTCATACTATATATAGCATACCAAAAAGTTCCAAGATAAACAAGAGTTCCGACAATTCCTATACTATAAAAAATATCAAAAATATCAATCTCTACATCTTTAATTTGCTCTATCTGCGCTCTTCCTAATCCAAAAAATTTAGAAGATAAAGAACTATCCATATAAACTTGATGAACATTATATAAAAAAGTAAGACGATTACTATAAATCACTTGATCGATTCTCTCTAAAGAAAACATATCCGTGAGTGTTTCAATTTCATAATATTCTAACGTTGTTTTAATATTTTGAACCAACGAAGAACGTGGCAAATAAAATCCAATAGCTAAAAGTAAAACAACAATAGGAATAAGAACCTTCTTAAAATGACTCTTTAAAAAAGTACCAATCTTCTTTCTATAATACCAAAGAAAATAAACCAAAATAAACACCATACTAAGATACATTGCCTTTGTCCCTAATAAAAGAAGCATAAACAATACCAAAACAGCAAACAATAGTAAAATACTTTTCTTATTCATTATCAAATAAGAAAAAGCAATAGGAATAAGAATAATAAAAACATTTGCAAGTTCATTTCCAATATAAAAATAAGACAAATATAATTCTTTATTAGGATAAACTTCAGAAATATTATGACCAAGTCCAAACACATAAGGAACTAAATATAATAACAAGTAAAAGAGTAATAACCATGTCATAAACTTTTTATTAAGATAAGGATTTTTATAATACGTAAAAAATAAAATTAAAATTGGTAAATAAAAAATCTTTATCAAATTAGAAACCTCTATAAAGAAAGCCTCCGAGTGAATAGATAAATAAACGATACTATACCCTAAAATAAGAAAGAATAAAACCCATAACGGTTTTCTTTTATATTCATGTTTAAATAAATAAAAAACAGCATAAACTAAAAGAAGTCCTTTTACCAAAAGCCCAATACTTAGCCATCCTTCCCAGGTAGCAATACCCGTAACAAAATCAATAAAAGGAAACAACAATAAAAATATATACATAATATAAGACAAATCCTTTTTCTTCATAGTATCCCTCTCCTTCATATTATAACATTTATACGAACCTATTGCATTTTTTTTGATTTATGCTATAATAAATTCCATTAAAAAAGGGGTGAAGCCATGGTAATTAAAGAAATATCTGTCGATGAATTTCAAGAATTTGTAAATAGTAGTCCACTAGGTACCTATTATCAAACTAGAAGCTATGCACTATTAATGGGAAACTATGGATATGACTATGATTTTATTGGCTTTATAAATGAATACAACCAAATAAAAGCAGCATCCTTAATATTGATTAAAAAAGAAAAATCAATAAAATATGGTTATGCACCAAGAGGTTTTATTTTAGATTATTTTAATCAAGAACTTTTGAGTTCATTTACAGAAGAACTAATAAAATACTATCGTAAAAAACATATCTGTTTTATTAAAATCAATCCAGAAATTGCAATCAGTGAAGTAGACCCAAAAACAGGAGTCAAAACATATAACTGGAATTATGATATCAAAGAAATATTAGAAAACAACGGCTATTATAAATTAAAAGACAATCTATATTTCGAGTCAATCCTTCCAAGATTTCAAGCAGTTGTCTCATTAAAAACATTTAATGAAGATGCTTTAACCAAAAACTGTCGTAACAAAATCAAAAAAGGAATTCATAAAGGATTACATATCGAACTTTCTGAAAAATCTGGAATAGATATCTTACAAAGATTTATCGAAAAGAAAAAACATACCAATCCATTCTATTATAAAGATTATTATAATATATTTCATAGAGAAGGAATGATTGATTTATTCTTAGTAAGTATCGATTCTGGAGAATATCTCATCAATTCTAGAAAACTTTACGAAGAAGAACTAGAAAGAAATGCTATATTAAATGAAGAATTAAAAAGAAAAAGCAACAAAAAAATTATTAACAAAAAAATGAATTCAGACCGTAAACTATTAGCATATAAAAATGATATTCAAGAAGCAACAGAACTAAATAAGATTAAAGATAAAATATACATTGCTGGAGCGTTAGTCATTAAATACAAAAATCGTGTTCATATTTTAATCAGTGGTTATGATACAAAATACAAAAATTTTGCTCCAAATTATTTCTTACATTATCAAATTATGGAATACTATAAAAAAGAATTTGATTATATAGATTTAAATGGTATGACTGGTGATTTTACAAAAGAAAACCCATACAACGGATTAAATCAATTTAAATTAGGATTTAAACCAAAAATATATGAATATATTGGGGAATACGACTTACCAATACTACCAGCCAAATATAAAAAACAAAGACTAAATGGAAACTTAGCTAAAATATTTAATAAACCAGATATAAAACCAATAAAGAAAGGATAAAAAGAGTTTATATGATTAAGCAAAAAAGAAACGGAGAATTAATTATTATCTCTGGCACCACTTGTGCTGGAAAAGGAACAGTTATTGGAGAGTTGTTAAAAAGAAACGACAATTTAACACTTGCAATATCTTATACTTCTAGACAAATGCGTGCTGGCGAAGTAGAAGGAGTAGATTACAAATTTATTAGTCATGAAGAATTTGAAAAGAAAATAGAAAATGGAGACTTCCTAGAATATGCAAAAGTTCGTTACGGAGAATATTTTGGTACTCCAAAAGAAGAAGTAAATGAACTACTAAAAACAGGAAAAGATGTTATTTTGGAAATCGATGTCCAAGGAGCTCAACAAATCAAAGAAAAATTTCCAGAAACAATTCTTATCTTTATCATGGCACCTAGTATGACAGAAGTAAAAAGAAGAATTAAAGCTCGTGGAAAAGAAAACAATGAACAAATTATTGACCGCTTTAAAACTGCATACAAAGAAATCAATGAAATTAATAAATATAACTACGTTGTAGTAAATGATGAAGTAGAAAACGCTGTCACAAAAATAGAAGCAATTCTAATTAGTGAAAAATGCCGTGTTGATCGTATTGAAGAAATATCTGTAGAAAATGAAGAGGAAATTATTCATGAATTCTTAGTAGAAAAAGAATTTGACAATACTCCTTTCACTTTAGAGATGGAAAAAAATGACTAAACCAGTCATTTTTTTATTTGTTTTCAGCCAATGTACTTTCATATTCCTCTTTCTCAGCAAGACAATAAGATGTTTTATCTAATAAATTTGATTTATAAATATCTCTAATTTCCTGATGTATCGTAGTAATTTGATTAGGACTTTCTTGCTCCCCTATCAAACTCATTACAGAAATAAAATACGGATAGTCAGAATCATTATAAATACCTATATCATGAAAGTTAGGATCTAAAGAACCATACTTATGTAAAATCTCAATACCATCATAATTCAAAGAATTAAAATAAGTATTATTCATACTTTTAAGAAGCAATTCACTATATTCATTATCTAAAAGTAAAATATCATACACTTCTTTTAAAATATTATTAGCCATTGTAACTGTCAAATTTCCAAAATGTTCTTCTTGATTAACCGTTAAAGAAACACCCAAACTAGAAGCATACTCTCTTAAGGTTTCTACCCCAATATATTCATAAAGCATTTCATGAGCCGTATTATCACTATAAGCAATAGCATAATAAATTAAATCATACAAACACACCTTATCTCCGTAATGATAATCCGCCATACCAATACTATATGCTCTTTGATGCTTTGCTTGATACTCTATAGTTTCTTCTAAACTAATTTCATCTGCCATAGCCTGACGAATTAAATAAGTAGCGTCTAATAATTTTATCAAACTAGCTCCATAATAAACGGTATTTTCATTCTTTAAAATAGTATATTGATTATTAATATCTTCAAAATATACTGCAAAAGTATCATTTTGGTATTTATCTAAAAATTCTTGTATTAAACTCTCTGTCTTTTCAGAAACATAAGGAGAAGCCAAACAATTTTGATAGTAAGCATCTACCTCTTTCTGCATATTTGTTTCTTGAAAAACCGGTTCCTCTTCAAAATAAGAAACTTGATGATAGTTCTCACTTTGAACCCACAAGAAAAAAATACACACAACAATTAATATCAAAAAAAGAACAATTAAAGATTTAAAATGATTTTTAAGTTTCTCTACCTTCATAAAAACCACCACTATTATTATATTGCATTTTTCCATTTGAAACAACTAAAAAAGTACTGATCTCTCAGTACTCTTTTATAATATTATTCAACAATTTCTGATACAACACCAGCACCAACAGTACGTCCACCCTCACGGATAGAGAACTTAGTACCCTTCTCTAATGCTACTGGAGCAATTAGTTCAACAGTCATATCAACATTGTCACCTGGCATAACCATTTCTACACCTTCTGGTAACTCGATAACACCAGTTACATCAGTAGTACGGAAATAGAATTGAGGTCTGTAATTTGAGAAGAATGGAGTATGACGTCCGCCTTCTTCTTTCGTTAGTACATAAACGCTTGCTTTGAATTTATGATGAGGAGTAACACTTCCTGGTTTAGCAAGAACTTGTCCACGTTCAACATCTTCACGAGCGATACCACGAAGTAGAACACCTGCATTGTCACCAGCCATAGCTTCGTCTAATGACTTTCTAAACATTTCGATTCCTGTAACAACAGTCTTCTTAGTAGGTTTTAAACCAACAATTTCAACTTCGTCATTAAGTTTTAATGTACCACGTTCAACACGTCCTGTAACAACAGTACCACGTCCTGAAATTGTAAATACGTCTTCAATACTCATTAAGAATGGTTTGTCAGTATCACGTTCAGGATCTGGAATATATTCATCAACAGCAGCCATCAAGTCACGGATAGATTGTTCAGCATCAGGATCTCCTTCAAGAGCCTTCAATGCAGATCCACGAATGATTGGGCATTCTGTATCGAATCCATATTCTCCTAATAATTCTCTGATTTCCATTTCTACTAAATCTAGTAATTCTGGATCATCTACTTGGTCACACTTATTCATGTAAACAACAATCCTAGGCACACCAACTTGACGAGATAATAAGATATGCTCTCTTGTTTGTGGCATAGGTCCATCAGCTGCAGATACAACAAGGATAGCACCATCCATTTGAGCAGCACCAGTGATCATGTTTTTAACATAGTCAGCATGGCCTGGGCAGTCTACGTGAGCATAATGACGTTTTTCAGTTTCATACTCAACGTGAGCAGTATTGATAGTAATACCTCTTTCTCTTTCTTCTGGAGCTTTATCGATATCTTCATATGCAACAAAGTGTCCAAACATTTTTGTAATAGCAGCAGTTAATGTTGTTTTACCATGGTCAACGTGTCCAATAGTACCAATATTAACATGTGTTTTTGAACGATCAAATTTTTCTTTTGCCATTTGATTTCTTTCTCCTTTCTCTTAATTATTTTATCTAATGCTTGAAATAAATTCAAGTATTATTTTTAGTTAACGCTGTTTTTCTTAATAATTTCTTCAGCGATTGATTTTGGAACCTCTTCATAATGGTCTAATTCCATATTGAAGTTCCCACGACCTTGTGTATTACTACGTAAAGTCGTTGCATAGCCAAACATTTCAGCAAGTGGCACCATAGCAGTAATTGCTAAAGCATTTCCACGAGATTCTTGACCTAGTGGACGACCACGACGGCTTGTTAAATCTCCCATAACATTTCCCATATATTCATCAGGAATTGTAACAGTTACTTTCATAATTGGTTCAAGAAGTACTGGTTTACACTTATTTTTCGCTTCTTTAAGTGCCATAGATGCAGCAATCTTAAATGCCATTTCAGAAGAGTCTACATCATGGTAACTTCCATCAAATAAAGTAGCTTTAACATCAACCATTGGATATCCAGCTAAAATACCTCCAGCCATAGCTTCTTGTAATCCTTTATCAGTAACTGGAATGTATTCACGAGGAACTACACCACCAACGATTGCGTCAACGAATTCATAACCTTTATCTTTATTAGGTTCAAATTTAATCCAAACGTGTCCATATTGTCCACGTCCACCAGATTGTTTAATATACTTACCTTCACATTCACCCATTTGAGTAAGTGTTTCACGATAAGCAACTTGTGGACGACCAATATTAGCCTCTACGTGGAATTCACGTTTCATACGATCCACCATAATATCTAAGTGTAATTCACCCATACCACTGATAACAGTTTGTCCTGTTTCAGGGTCAGTTTTATACTTAAATGTTGGATCCTCTTCTGCTAATTTTTGTAAAGCCGTAGCCATTTTTTCTTGATCTGCTTTTGATTTTGGTTCAATAGCAACATCAATAACTGGTAATGGGAATTCCATACCTTTCATAACAGCAGGATTTTTTTCATCACATAATGTATCAGCAGTAGTTGTATCCTTAAGTCCTACAGCAGCTGCAATTTCACCACAGTAAACTTCTTGAATTTCCTTACGTGAATTTGCATGCATTTGTAAAATACGACCAATTCTTTCTTTTACTCCCTTTGTACTATTTAGAACATAAGATCCACTTGATAAATGTCCTGAATAAACACGGAAGAATGCTAAACGTCCAACGAATGGATCAGTCATAATCTTAAATGCTAAAGCTGTAAATGGTTCATCATCACTTGGATGACGCCATACATCTTCTCCAGTTTTTGGATTAAAACATTCAATAGCTTCTACATCTGTAGGTGCTGGCATGTAATCAATAATCGCGTCAAGTAATAACTTAACACCCATATTACCTAATGCAGTACCACAAAGTACTGGGAAAAACTTAACTTCAAGTGTTCCCTTACGAATAGCAGATTTGATTTCTTCTACAGTAAGTTCTTCACCATTCAAATATTTTTCCATTAAAGCATCATCGAATTCCACAACTTTTTCAATTAAGTCATTGTGTTTCTCTTGAGCTAAATCCTTCAAATCATCAGGAATATCAATTTCCTTTGGATTTTCATCTTGTTTACCATCATATTCATATGCTTTCATGGTAACCAAGTCAATAATACCTTTAAAATTATCTTCAGCTCCAATTGGCCATTCAATTGGCTTAGTATCAATACCTAAACGAGACTTCAAAGTACCTAATGAGAACTCAAAATCAGCTCCCATCTTATCCATTTTATTAGCAAATACCATTCTTGGAACTTTAAATTCATCTGCTTGACGCCATACAGTTTCACTTTGCGGTTCAACACCAGCTTGAGCATCAATCAAACAAACAGCACCATCAAGTACTCTTAAACTTCTTGATACTTCAACAGTAAAGTCTACGTGACCTGGAGTATCAATAATATTGAAACGATATCCCTTCCAATGTGCAGTAGTTGCTGCACTAGTAATAGTAATACCTCTTTCTTTCTCTTGTTCCATCCAGTCCATTTGAGACTCACCATCATGAGTTTCTCCAATTTTATGAGTAACTCCTGTATGGAATAAAATACGTTCTGTACAAGTTGTCTTTCCGGCATCAATGTGAGCCATAATTCCAATATTTCTTACTTTATCAATAGAGACATCTCTTGCCATAACTCACACTCCTACCATCTATAATGAGCAAATGCTTTATTTGCTTCAGCCATTTTGTGAGTATCCTCACGTTTTTTCACTGCTCCACCTGTTCCGTTAGCAGCATCTATAATTTCCATAGCAAGTTTATAAGCCATACCTTTTCCACTACGATTTTTAGCATAATTTACTAACCATCTTAATGCTAAAGTTTGACTTCTTTCATCACTAACTTCAATTGGCACTTGATAATTACTTCCACCAACTCTACGTGATTTTACTTCTAAAGCTGGTTTAATGTTATCAAGAGCTTCTTGGTAAACTTCAATTGCAGGTTTACCAGTTTTCTCTGCAACAATATCAAATGCTTCATAAAGAATTTTTTGAGCGGTTCCTTTTTTACCATCTTGCATAATTTGATTGATTAACTTAGTAACAATCTTAGAGTTATAAATAGAATCTGGTAAAACATCTCTTTTTTCTGCTCTTCTTTTACGCATAATTATTTCCTCCTTCTATTATTTTTTAGGTTTCTTTGTTCCATATTTACTACGACCTTGTTGACGATTTTGAACTCCTTGAGTATCAAGGGTACCACGAACAACATGATAACGAACACCGATTAAGTCTTTTACACGTCCACCACGTACTAAAACAACACTATGTTCTTGTAAATTATGTCCTTCACCTGGAATATAAGCATCAATTTCTTTACCATTTGAAAGTCTTACACGAGCATATTTACGTAATGCTGAGTTCGGTTTCTTTGGTGTCTTAGTTGCCACACGAACACATACTCCACGTTTTTGTGGACTATTTTGTTCAGTTTGTTTTCTTTCAAGAGTATTTAATCCTACATTTAAAACCGGACTTTTACTTTTTCTGGTTTTCTTACTTCTTCCTTTTTTAACAAGTTGATTAATAGTAGCCATAAAATCTCCTTCCTATTTACACACACCCTGGTGTATCAAACATTTCTTTAAACAAGGTTTTACCGAAGTAAAACCAACATTTAAAAGTCAAAAATATCTTAACATTAAATTATATGTACGTCAAGCATTTTTTGTGCGGTTTTTTGCACCATATAATTCTATTTTTAAGTGCAATTCTAAAAATAATAAACTTCACGGAATAAATTTCTTACTCAAAGATTTCAAATCATAAAATTGTTTTTCAGATTATTTACCAACTTTTTCAATATTATCCAATCCAGGTTTTTAAATTTTTATTTTAAAATTCATCATTCATTAAAAAATCAAAAATATTTATTTGTTTAACATCATTAGTAGAATAATCCTTTTTAGTTAAGGTTATTATAAATTTGTTATTATCATCAATATCATCAAAAGCATTAAATTCTCTAATTCTTGTACTTTCATCCGATAAATCAAAACAAACTTGAATATATTTAAATTTATTATTTTTTGATGCTATAAAATCAATCTCACCTTTTTTAGTTTTACCTATAAACACTTTATAACCTTTTCCTATTAAATCATTATATACAATATTTTCTAAAGCCACCGAATAATTAATTTCTTCATTATTTGTTTTAATTTGTTTAATTCCTAAATCATTTGCATAATACTTATTCAATGTTTTCAAAATATTTTTTCCATGAACATCATATCTATAAACTTTATTCATAATAAATGTAGTTGAAAAAGCCTCTAAATAATTATATAAAGTATCATTAGCTATTTCGTGATATTCTCTTTTTAAATATTCAATAACATTGTCTCTTGAAAACTCTCTAGTTTCAGTATCTAGCATATACTGAAGTACTTTATTAAAAGATGCTATATCCTTTATTCCAAGTCTTTCCACAATATCTTTTAAAATAATTGAATCGTATACACTAGATAAGTAGTTTGTTTTATCTTCATCATTGGTAAATAAAAACCTTTGAGGAAGGCCTCCCCATTTAAAAACATCGTATAATAAATTCTCATAATCTTTTTCTTCTGTATTTGTTAATTCAACAATTTCTTTAAAAGATAAAGGATTTATCCTAAAACTAACATATCGACCAGATAAATCAGTTGACAACTCAAGTAAAGTCATTCTGCTATTTGAACCCGTAATAAAGATACTATAATCATTGGTTATTCTAAGTGAATTTATTCCTTTTTCAAATTCTTCAACCTTTTGTATTTCATCCAAAAAAACATAATATTTATTTTTATTTGTCTTTAACGATTCAATATAATTATATAAATCTTTTGCATTTTTTATAAAATCATATTTTAAAGATTCAAAATTAATATAAATTATATTATCTTCACTAACACCTAATTTTATAATTTCATCCATTATTTGTTTTAAAATAACTGATTTTCCACTTCTTCTCATTCCATATATAATTTTTATTAAGGATTCTGTATGGTAAAAACTTCTAATTTTTGATAAATATTTTTCCCTGATAAGCATTATAAATCACCTCTTCTTCATTATACTATTATATACATTTTTTGTAAAGTTATTCCATCACACTGGAATAACTTTACAAATTTAAAAAAGTTTAAAAATTTTTTAACAAATAAAAGTACATCTTAAATTGTACTTTATCAAAACAATCAAACTTTCCCTTTCATATAATTTTATAATAATTAGATAAGTATAAAAATAGATTATCTAAATTGTCTAAATATAAATCAAATAAATTCGTAATTTCTAATGTCTATTATAATATAACTTTTGTAATTTCTTTTAGCAAACTCTTTCTCTATGTAACTTTTCCAACGCGTCTGCTCCATCTATAAGAAGAGCTGTTTTCCCATTAAAATCCTTTTTCTGCTAAACTAACTTATCATAAAATTTTCTTTGCATATTTTTACACCAAATCAAGATTTTTATGGTTTTAATATATTAAAAAGCCCATTTTCTGGACTCTACCCTTCATTTACGTCTTTTTGTTTAATAAGATCATGTTTAATTTTTTCAACATTCATGTATATTAATATTCCACTGGATGACTTGAAATATCAATAATCAAATCCATGTTATCATCATTAGCTGCTTTATTTTTCTTAATCTCTCCACATTTTTCACAACGATAAACTATTTTATAACTATCCTTCTTACCATGTAGAATAGCTATAGGTTTCAATTTTCCATGACAAGAACACATACGATCACCCGGATAATTATCAACATGTTTTGAATATAGACAATAAGGACAATGATCACGAGCAGTATAACCTAAATGACTTACGTGACTACCACACACCTCACAAATAAAATCTTCATCAATCATTGTAAATTTTGCAGTTTCATTTTCCATAAATCACAACTCCCAAAAGAAAAAGTCTAATTTTATAATTAGGCTTTATTTATAACCTTTTGTCTTATAATTCCCACATTGAATATAAGGCTCAAAACTATAAGACTCTCCATTTTTTAAAACCATAACATAACTAGAACAATCATGACCATTCACATAGGTAGTTTCAAGATAGCCATCATCTAACATTTCATCATCAGTTATTTTCAGACTCTCATCGGGATACATTGAATGATCTTCGACATAAGAAGTAGCCTGCTTCACAAGCAACTCCTCATACTCTTTATAAACTTCACTTTCATGTTTATAAACAAATCCAATCACAGTAAGACCAATTACTAAAAGAACCAAAACAAGTCCCCAAACAACACTAATGACTTTCATTCTTTTATAACCGGCCATACACTAATATCCTTCCGTTTCATACTTAGAACAAGTAATATAAGCTCTAAAATCATCTGCAATCACTGCATATCCTTCACAAGCATCGTCTTTGGTTTGTAATTGAGAACTTTTCAAATAACCTAATTCTACCAAGTCTTCTGAAATAACAATCGTACTTACATCATCATTATGTGTTTTATAATAACGTTCAGCTGCAGCACTAAGATTACTTTCAATCTGTTGATATGTATAACCATTAGATGAAGAAGAACCAGAAGAACCTTGACTCAAATCCAATTCAGAATATAAATTATTTATCATGACAGCAGCAATTATCACAAAGAAAAAAATAACCGCTGAAAGAAAAATCATTTCTCGAAGTCCCCAACCATGATTGGTTAACTTCATACTAAACACCTATCTCCTTTTCAATTTTACTCTTATAAAACATTGCTCCAAAACCATAAGTAGTTTGATCACTTTCTTGATACTCATAATATTTGTATCCTAAACTATTACATCTATAATAAGTACCACCCTCTAAAGTTTGTGTTTCCTCACTTAAACAAATAACTGGTTTCACACCATCCTTAGCTCTAAAATAATCGATGACAAAGAATACCATCCAAGTAACAAGTAAAACAATAAATATAGCTTTAACAACCCATCCAACTGTCTTTTTCACATTAACACCTCCACTACTAAACATTATAACTGTTTTTAAAGTGGATAACAAGTAAAAATAATCGTATACAAAAAGTAACAATTATGACTATAGAAATGAAAGTCAATCATCTTTAGTCCATCAAACACAACATAAGAAATAGAATAATTCTTTAATTCTTCGATTGAAAAAAATTGAAACAAAACATCATCACTTACCAATATATTCTTCTTTAAATAAATTAGCAAACAATCAGGATACATCATCTTAAGATAAGAAAGACTTTTCAACATTTAAAACCTCATTTCTTAAAAACTTTCGACTCACAGAAAAGCCATAATAAAAACATTGCCTAGAAGAATACATACTCTCTATACTTTTTTCATGATTTAAAAACAAAAAAGCATTTCTTTTAATCTTCTTGCGAATCTCCATTTTTCTTTTCTTTGGTAAATAACTAACTACTCTATCATTTTTAATTTTATAATGAATTCCAAGAAAAGGGATGCCCTCATCACTTCCTACAATAAAACTTTTCTTGGGATTTACTTTCAATTTATAAATATTTTCTAATTCATTTTTTATTTTCAAAAATACTTCTTCTAAATACTCTTTATTTTTATGAATTAACACAAAATCATCCATATATCTTACATAATACTTAATATGATAATCATGAACAATTTTATGATCCAATTGATATAAATAAAAAATACTTAAAAACTGACTAGTCATATTTCCAATATTATGTAAATATTTACATAATATCGGTTATAGAAACTATAATATTATGCAAACAGTTATTATGAAACTGTGTTTTTTATTTTATAACTGAGTTTTTTACTTTACATAACTTGGATGAATAAAACCTTTATTTTTACTTTAAGTCTTGTTTTAACCATGATAATAAATCTTGTTTTTCCTTTTCAGAATAATGTATTTTTTTAGATAAATTTTCCGAATGTTTTTCAATAGCTTTCCTTTTTATTTCTGGGTTTGTTTTAGCATATATTTCTGTAGTTGTAATAGATGAATGCCCTAAAAAGTCTCTGATATAGATTAAGTTAACACCACTTTCTAATAAATGCATTGCTTTAGAGTGTCTAAATGTATGTGGAGATACTTTTATTTGATATTCGATTGGATTGTTTTCTTTAGCAATTTTTACATATTTTTCAATTATATAATTAATACCCATTCTTGTTAATTTTTCATTTCTACTATTAAAAAATAATAATTCAGTTGAATTTTCACTTAAATTGTATATTTGCATATACTTTTCAATAATTTTTATTGTTGAACTTATTAATGGTACTACACGTTGTTTTTTACCTTTACCATATAAATTCACTGTCTTTTTTATAAAATCAATATCACAACATTTTAATGAAATTAGTTCATCTACTCTTGAAGCACTATCATAAAGTAAAGTTAAAATTGCTAAGTCTCTTACACCAATATTTGTTGAAGTATTAGGCAACGATAATATTCCCTTTATACCTACTTTTGATAAATATTTTATTGTGTTATCAATATTTTTTTTGGATTTAATGGCAGATATTCCATTTGAAATATTTATATATTTTAAATCTTCATTCGCTAAATAATTAAAAAAGGATTTAATTGCTGCCAGTCTTTGATTTCTTGTAGAGATGGAATTGCATTTTTCTGTTTCTAAATTTATTAAATATTCTTCAATCATTGCCTTATTAAAATCACTTAATGTGATATTTTGAATTTTCTTTTTTAACTTTTCAGAAATAAACTGTAATAATGAAATAAAAGTATATTTATAAGAAATTATTGTATTTTCTGAGAAATTTGCGTTACATTTTAATTCTGTATCAAAATACTTTGGTAAATAATAAGTTAAATCTTTTTTCTTATCCATTATCTATATCCTCACTTTTTAATAAATCTGAATAATATTTCTTCTTTAGATGTAATATTTATAAAATAATCTTGAACAAGCATTAAATAGTATTCTGTTGAACTTATATTTTTATGTCCTAAATATTTACTTAAAATTGGTAATGTAGTATATAAGTCTTGTCCATTTTTTTCCATTTTTTCTAAAGCATTAACTGCAAAAGTAAATCTAAAATCATGTAATCTTGGAGGTGTTCCATCAGGACGCTTGATATTTAATTTCATTAATATTTTTTGAAAATATTCAGTAATATGATGCGAAATTTTTTCACCTTTTGAATTACAAATAAGATATTTACTTTTTATATTGTGTTTTTTCTTATAATTTATGTAAGAATCAAATAAAGAGTCTGATAAAGGAACAATTCTAGAAACATGACATTTACTATCATTAATAGTTATTGTTTTTTGTATATAATCAATGTCATTTTCAGTTAGGTTAATTAATTCCTTTTTTCTTAACCCACAACCATATAAGAAACGTATAAATATAGGTAATATAAAATCATATATACTTTTATTATCATATTGATGTGCATCGATATATTCAAATATTCTTTTTAATTCATCTTGTGAATATATATATGGTTTGAATTGTGAATCTTCTTTTTTTAATTTTATATTGTGAACATAGATATTCTTATACCCAGATTTACTTAAAAATACCGCAAATTGTTTTACGAGAGATAATCTGTGCCTTTGTGTATCTTGGTTTTCGTTTTTTCTTCTCATGCAATATTCTTCAATCATTTCTTTTGTTAACTTAACTTCTGTTATTCCTTTATTAGAAAAGAATTTATCTAATCTTTTCAATTCACCTTCTTCAGAAATTGCATCATAACCTAAACTTCTTTTATATTCAATATAAAGAGGTGCGACTTCTTTAAATGGTCCAATATAATCTTTACTCATATAAATTCACCTCTAATGATAAGTTTCTTAATTGATCTATATCAATATTTAAATATATATTAGTTACATCACAGCTACTATGTCCTAAAACACTTGATATGGTTTTAACATCGATATTGTTTTTAAGCATATTAGAAGCTAGACTATGTCTTAAAGCATGTAATCCTAATTTTTTATTTTTAGTATAAACTCCGGCCTTTTTAGCATAATCGCTCATTGATTTATGTAATGAAGAGAAATGTTCCATATCAACATATTTATATGGAGGTCTGGTGGGTAAAAAGACATATTCACTTTCCACATTTGGTCTTGCATTTTTCAAATAATCTAAAATAGCAAATTTAACATTATCAGTTAGTGGTAATTCTAACAATCTTTTGGTTTTATATTGAATTAATTCGATTTTATTTTGGTTCCAAATGATATTTTCTTTTTTTAAATGAACAATATCAGAATTTCTTAATCCATACACTGTGGCAAGCAACAATATAGCTAAATCTCTTTTACCTCTTTTTGTATTTGTATCAACTTGTTCAATAATTTTATTGATATCATCCATAGAATAATAAGATGGTAATTTTAATCTATCGAATTTAGCAATTCGTGGAAAGATATCATTGCCACTATAATTGAATTTTCCATTTTCAAATAAATATTGAAAAAAATATTTTAGTTTATATTTAATTGCATATACAGTCGCTTGCGAATAATTTTTAGTATTAATGAAATTAATAAATTTATAAATATCATTAATTTTAACTTTATTGATAGAATCGATTTTATTAAAATTTAAAAATTGAAAGAATTTACATAAAGTATTCTTAAAATCATTAATTGTTGATTGAACATATTTTTCTTTGATTAAAAATTCTTCAAATTCATTGAAAACACCTCTATAAGAATTAGGGATTTTTTTATCTAAAACTTTTTTATAGATTCCAATTTTTTCGTTTTTATCAAGAGAGTTTAATATATGCATTGCTCTCATTCTTCTAGTATGTGTTCTTCCTTTACCATTTTTAATATCGATATGATAATATTTTTCCAAAAATTTCATAGCTATATTATAATCAAAATATTCAACATTAAATAATTCACACATTTCATAAAATTTCTTCCATGTGAATTTATAGTCTTCAATTGTATCATTACGATATTTATCGTCTTGTAATTTATTAATAGCAGTATTTATTAACTCTTTTAATTTTAATCTATCCACATATATCACCTTGTTGATAATATGTGACAATTTTTTAATTTTATTCATTCAAGTTATGTAAAGTGAAAAACTCATTTATAAAATAAAAAACACAGTTTCATAATAACTGTTTGCATAATATTATAGTTTCTATAACCAATAGGTAACCCTTTTCCATACTCATATCTAGGTAACTCTATCCCATATTTCTTTTCTAACAAAGAAATCCTATCATTGACATACCTTTTATTACTAGAAACAATAATATCACAGACCAAAGAATATTCCATACTATTTAATTTATCTTTAAGTAAACTCTTTAATACTTCATGATCAATACTATAAAAATATTTAGAAATATCTAATTTTAAAATATAAAACTTTTTACTTTTATTTAAAACTAAATGCTTACGAAATAACTTTCTAGCATACTCAGTACCCATTCCTTTCCTAGTAGCAGCATTACGAATATCTAAATACTTTTCTAACTTAGGAATTAAAATAAATCTAGTGACGTAATGGTTGAGTACTTTATCTTTAATAGGTAAACTCATAACAACTCTTACCTTTGGTTCAAAAATTAAAAAAATAGAATACTTACAACTATAATGTTTATGAGAAACTAAAACATCTCTAATTTCACTCATATAACTCATTTTATAACATTCAAATAAGTAAACCTTTCTTTTATTTTTACAATGTTTTCGTATTTCTCTTTCATAAACATCTAATAAATCAAGCACTATATTTTCTTTTAAGTCCATAACACAACCTCAAAATAAAAGAAAGCTTATTACTTAATTCTTTATTGATTTTATGAGAGAAAAAACGATTTTTATATCCATACTCAATATAATAATCAAGCAGAGATATCTTCATAAAAAGAATTTCCATATTCTTCTTTCTATAGTTAAATAAATATAACTCTTCCAATAAAGAAAAAGAAGTATCCATAAATCTATTTTTAAAAACAACACTTCGTTTTGGAAACAGAATACTATACTGACTCACTAATTCAATAAAAGACTTTGTTTCAATAAATATTTTTAATTCTTCTTTCATAAAACACTTTCCATATAACTTAGTACTTTTTCTAAATCATCTCTACTAGCTCTTTTTATTTTATCAAGTAACTCTTTTTGCTTCTTTTCTTTTAAAAATTCTTTTTTAGCTTCTTCAAGTATTTCTTCATATTTATTTTCTATATTACTTTTTATATAACCTAAATCATCATCTAAAGATAAACGATATCCTACTTGATTTTCTTTTAGAATTTCTAAAACTTTAAACAAAGAACTTTCTGGAAAACCAACTTTATTATTATAAATTTTATATCTTAACAAATACCATAAAATATAAGCATCTTCATACGTTACCTCATAAAACTTTCCTTTTCTTTTAAACTCAATATATTTACTCATAGTAAACATTTCCCTTTCTAAAAAAGTATGGTGAAAGGGTGAGTACGTATACTCCCCATCCATACTGTATATTTAGGTTAAAACCAAAGACAAATCTTGGCCTTATTCACTCTCAAAAATACCCTTAAGCATTTTCACTCATCAT
>DVGF01000045.1 GCA_018712835.1 Candidatus Ventrenecus stercoripullorum | reverse complement strand
CCACGAATGGTGCGATTTTGGTGACAGTACTTCAAATATTCATAGACATTTCTTTTTAGAAATTCTGGATTTATTTTATTCATTTGACACCTCATTAAAGTTATGGATTATATACAATATACAGTTTGTTTTGAATTTATTTTATTTCGTATGTTGTTTTTTCTCTTGTATCTTTTAAGATGATATTTTGTTTTAGGAGTTCTTCTCTTATTTGGTCAGCTAGAGCATAGTTTTTCTCTTCTTTGGCTTTTTTTCGTTCTTCTATTTTTTCTTCGATGTATTTTTTTAGACTTTCTGATATTTCTTTTTCTTCACAAAGGTTTAAAGATAATACTTTATCCCAGCTTCTTATTAAAGCATATTTTGTCCCATTATCTACATCACTTTTTAATAAATCATAGATGAGTGTAATTGCATTTGATGTATTTAAATCATCTTCTAGATACTCTTTAAATTTTTGGTTATATTCTTGATAAATTGTTTCGTTTGGATTTTCTTCTGTCTTTAAAGATTGTACTCGTTGTTTTAGTTTTTGGTAACTAAGTGATGCGTTATCAAGGATTTCATAGCTAAATACAAGAGGTTTTCTATAATGGCTTGTTAAGCATAAGTAACGGTATGCCAAAGGGTCATAGCCTTTTTCTTTTAATACAGAAAGGGTTAAAAACTCCCCTTTGCTTTTACTCATTTTGCCTGTTTGGTCGTTTAAATATTCGCCATGAACCCAGTAATTACACCATTTATGTCCTAGATAGCCTTCGCTTTGGGCAATTTCGTTGGTATGATGTGGGAAGATATTGTCAATACCACCACAATGGATATCTAAGTATTCTCCTAAGTTTTTGATAGAGATACCAGAACATTCAATGTGCCATCCTGGATAACCTAGGCCCCATGGACTTTCCCATTTTAGTTCTTGGCTATCAAATTTTGATTTGGTAAACCATAGAACAAAGTCTGCTTGATTTTTTTTACTTTTGTCTTCTTCGACGCCAACACGCGCTCCAACAACCATTTCATCAATTTTGTGGTTTGTTAGTTGATAGTAATCTTCTAGTTTAGATGTATCAAAGTAAATATTTCCACCACTTTGATAAGCTAGACCTTTTTCTAGTAATCTTTCAATCATTTTTATATACATTGGGATATTTTCTGTTGCTGGAGAAACAATCTCTGGCCATTTTACATTTAGGTCTTTCGTGTCTTTTTTGAATGCTTCTGTATAAAACTTGGCGATTTCTAGAACACTCTTGTTTTCTTTTTTGGCACTTTTTATCATTTTGTCATCGCCAGAGTCTGAATCGCTAGTTAGATGTCCAACATCTGTGATATTCATACATCTTTGGACCTCATATCCTATATATCTTAGTGTTTTTTCTAAGATGTCTTCAAAAATATATGTCCGTAAGTTTCCAATATGGGCATAGTTATACACCGTTGGTCCACAAGTATACATTTTCACTTTTCCTTCTTCATTTGGAATGAACTCTTCTACTTTGTGAGTCAGTGTATTATAAATTTTCATGATAATCAGTCCTTTCTTATTCATGATTATACCACATTTTATTCCATCAATAGTGAAAAATTGTTTTAGATATGCAAAAAGCTCTTCTCTAACGAAGAGCTTTCGCTAATAAGTCTTTCTTGCTTTGACCAAGAAGACTATAAAAAACTGTAATATTTTTTCGTGTACACAAAAAAGTAAATATTACAGTTTTATTTTATCATAATTCTTATAAATATTCAATAATCGCGACATTCTTCACTAATTTCTCAATTAAGTCTTCGCGGTCATACTTGTTAAAAATACTTTCAAAATTACTGTGGTCTATTAAGAATAGTTCATAGTAATTTGAGAATATTTCATAAAGATTTTTTACGCCTAAGTCTACTAGATATTGGATATTTGTTTTTACAAGTTTTTTGTTTGTCATAATTGTTTCTAGCATGACATCGGCTGTATTATTTTCAAATTCTTTTATTTCTTCTTTTGTTATACCATAACTTTCTAGGAATTTCATTTTAACGACGACCTCCCCTACTTTGGTTAGCCTCTAAACCTTTTTCTATTTTAGCACAAAGTGAAGCAAGAATAAGTGGATCTTGTCTCATTTCTTCTTGTAGCTCTTCGTGATTTTCCCATGTTTGTGTTAATAACTCTTCACTGAAAGCTAATAATCTTCCAATTTTTTGAACGGAAGTTGCATCAATTCCACGTGTTTCACAGAACGTTTTTATATCTGTAATTCCTTCTTTATTTACAGAAGCATCTACTATCAGGAAGAGGTTTTGATTTTCTGCTAATGGTTCTTTTGTTGCGCCAGTGATTAGGCTTTCTGCGTTTTTAAAGGTTGCCACGACTTTTGCTTGCATGTCATTGTTTTCCATAATGCACCTCCTTAATATGCCATTAATGGAACATCTTTTGGGTCCATTCCATTCGCGACAAGCGATGAAATTGCTTTTTGTAATTGTTCTAATGTATATTTTACTAATACACTTGGATTTAAGTAAATGTCTAGCATTTCTTTGCCGGCACTGATTAATAATTCAATCTTTTCTTTTAAGTCTTTGTCGTAAAGAATAGAAACATGATTGATTAAAATATCATAATTCAATTTCTTTTTCTTTAGATATTCTAAATTTTCTTTCATTAGTTTTTCATCAAAGTTTTGTAATAAGTCTTCTACTTCTTCTGATGTATAATCTAAGTAGTCAATTCCATATTCTTTTAATAATTCAATTAATCTTTCTTTGACAATATTATCTTCTTTAGTCTCTTCCTTCGTTGTAGTTTCTTCTTGTGGTTCTTCTGGAATAGTTATTTCTTCTTCATAGCTTTTTGCTTCTTGAATTACTTCAGAGATTGTTTTGCCTGATTTTTCTTTTGCAGATACTTTTTCATCATAAGCAAATAAAGCATCTTCTGGGAACATTAATAGTTTGGCAGCTTCTCTTTGTTCTTCTTCATCAAAGCCAAATTCGCTTAGTAATGAAGTAATGGAATCTCTTGTGATATTCATTCTACCAGATAAAGCCATTTCTACATATTCATTTAATTTATCTTGATTTGCTAACGCTGTATCTTTTCTAATTCCTATTTCTTCAATTGTTGTAATTGCTTCGCTCATTTCTTCTTCTACTTTGACTAGTTCTTCTTCAGCTTTTTTGGCATCTTTTTCTACAGTTTCAATTGTTTTTGGTAGATTTTTCTCTAATTTTTCTAGAATACTTGTTGGATCAAAGTCAATTTTTAAACGTGTTAAAACAGTTTCATAGTCTTCTTTATGAATTCCTTGTAATACTTCTTTAAATCTTTCTCCTTGTTCTTCTAGTTCTTCTCTTTGTTTTTTTAGTTCAGAAATATCCGATTGTAATTTGCTTTTTTCTTCAGTTGTGCGAACTCTCGTTTCTTCTGCTTTATTTTTTTGACGGTCCATTTCTCTTAAAATTTCACTGTCAGAACCGCGTAAATTATACAACTTATCTAATAGGACTTCAGTATTCACTGTCATAATAGTCACTCCCTTATTCTCATGTACATTATAACAAAAAGATTTTTTTTTGTAAATAGGCTAGTAACTCCCTATGTAAAGAAAAACAGGGAATATTTGCTCTTTTTCTGATAGCTATTTTTGGTACTTTTATTTTTCAAATCAACAATTTTTTTCTTTAGAATACACTACCAGTGAAACAAAAAAAGGAGGAATTTGTTTGAAAAAGAAAATTATTATTACCGTCATTGGTCTTGTTTTCATCGTATCTTTGTTTGTAGTTTACAGTATTTTTAAGAAGGAGGAAGATACTTCTCTTACTAAGATACGTTTGGCAGAAGTTACTCATAGTCCTTTTTATGCACCACTTTATGTTGCCATTGAAGAAGGATACATGGAAGAAGAAGGAATTGATATTGAACTACTTTTAACTCCAGGTGCTGATAAGGTAGCCGCGGCAGTGTTAAGTGGAGATGTGGAAGTTGGATTTGCTGGAGAAGAAAGTGCAATTTATATTTATGCTGGTGAGGAAGAGGATTATTTAGTTACTTTTGCTGGTCTTACAAAACGTGATGGTCAATTTATCATCAGTCGTGAAGAAGATTTTTCTTGGGAAGACTTGGAAGGGCAAGAAGTTTTGGTAGGTAGACAGGGAGGTATGCCTGCTCTAAACTTTATTAATGCTTTAGAAAATGCAGGAATTGACCCAGCGAAAGTCAATCTTAATTACTCCGTGGAATTTGCATCTTTGTCAGGGTCTTTCATTGGCGGGGTTGGAGATTATGTCAATCTATTTGAGCCAAATGCCACGCTTTTAGAGCAGGAAGGTTATGGACATGTTGTTGCTTCTATTGGTCGTCTTTCTGGGGAAATGCCTTATACTGCTTTCTATACCAAGAAAAGTTATTTAGAAGAAAATAAGGATTTACTAGAAAGATTTAGCAGAGCGATTAATAAGGGACTCGAATATGTACAAACGCATACTGCAAGGGAAACAGCAGAGGTGATATTACCACAGTTTACTGACTCTAGTTTGGATGAATTAGAAATGTTTGTTGCCCGTTATAAAGAGAGCGATTCGTGGTTATCATCTACTTATATTCCAGAGGAATATTTTAAGAATTTAGAAGATTTAATGATTGAAAATGATTTACTAGAAGATAATGTTCCATATGATGATTTGATTTATAATTTTAGCAATGAATAATATTTTAGAAATATCCCATCTTAGTAAGAATTATATAACTGAAAAAGGGTGTATCCCAGCTATTTCAGATATTACGTTATCTATCCATAAGGGAGAAATCGTTACATTGGTTGGTACAAGTGGATGTGGAAAATCAACACTTTTAAGTATTTTAGCAGGTATTGATAAAGAAACAGATGGGTCTTTTACTTTTCAATGTGAACACCCTGTTATCGGTTATATGTTGCAAACAGACTCTCTATTTCCTTGGTTAACCATTTATGAAAATGCTATTTTAGGTCTTAAAATTCAAAAGAAGGATACAGAGGAAAATAAGGAATATGTAAAACATTTACTCAAAACTTATAAACTCGATGAATTTGAAGCGAAGTATCCTCATGAATTATCTGGAGGAATGAAACAAAGGGTGGCTTTAATCAGAACGCTTGCTTTGAAACCTGACATTTTGCTTTTGGATGAGCCTTTTAGTGCTTTGGATTATCAATCACGTCTTGCTGTAAGCGATGATGTTTATCAAATTATTAAGCAGGAAGGAATTGCGACTATTATGGTAAGCCATGATATTGCAGAGGCTATTTCTATGTCCGATCGTGTTGTTGTGTTATCCAAACGTCCTTGTACGGTGAAAAAGATTTATCCTATTCATCTTACGAATGCATCGACACCAATTGAAAATAGAAAAGCAAAGGAATTTGCCGGTCTTTATAATCAAATATGGAAGGACTTAGATATTAATGTGTAAGACAACGGAAGAATTATTAAAGAAAAAACGACGAGAAAAAATTATTGTTCACTCCATTCAAATTTTTATTGTTTTGTTTTTCTTAATTCTTTGGGAAGTTTTGGCAGATAAAAAAATTATTAGTTCTTTTCTATTTTCTTCGCCATCTAAAGTTTGGGAAACATTTTTTACGCTTTTTTCTACTGGAGAGATATGGAAACATATTTTTACAACACTTTATGAGACCCTGCTTTCTTTTGCTATAGGGATTTCGGCTGGTTTTCTGATTGCGATTTTATTATATGAGTTGCCACTTCTATCCAAAATCGTTGATCCATTTTTAACTATGCTTAATAGTTTGCCAAAAGTTGCTTTAGGACCGATGATTATTATCTGGGTCGGGGCTAATATGTCTAGTATTATTGTCATGGCATTACTGATTAATTTAATTATTAGTATTATGAATATTTATAATGGTTTTTTGGGAACAGATAAAAATAAGGTAAAGTTGCTTACTTCTTTTGGGGCAACAAAAGGACAAATTTTATGGTATTTGGTTATTCCAGAGTCTAAAAGAACCATTCTATCCTCTTTAAAGATTAACATTTCTATGACTTTGATTGGGGTAATTATGGGAGAATTTTTGGTTAGTAAGCAAGGAATAGGGTATTTAATTATCTATGGAACTCAAGTATTTAACTTAAGTTTGGTTATGACAGGAATATTTTTGCTGATTATTATTTCATTTGTGCTTTATCAAGTGATTGCATTGCTAGAAAAAAAGTTAACAAAAATCTAGATACGCTCTAGATTTTTTAACATTCAAGATAACATCTAAGATAACGACTAAGATGTTATTTTTTATCATTCCATTTTTTGTTTACAAATTGTGTTAAAGCCATGATAAATGCTCCTCTTGTTAAATCAATTCTATTGATTACATCATGGGTAAGAAAGCTAATACCGCCTTTCTTGCTTCGTAAATCCTTTTCTTGGAATAAACAATCCATTACAGTTCCTAAATCTTTTTCGATAATTTCATCGACATATTTATCTGGAACTGGAAAGGCTGGGCTGTATCCCCATGACTCATAACCATTTTTATCTTTTATTACAGCAATATTAATTATAACCCATTTTCCTAATAGATTGGTTATTCCTGACTCAATTCCTAAAAAGTAATCTATGTCTAGTTGTTGTTCGTTTGCATATTCTATTAAATTGTTGACACGATTTTTAGCTCCCTCATAAATACTTTCATTTACCGGTTCTTCTGAAACTTGAGAAGGTACTGGAATTCCTTCTATATCAAAACTCTCAAAGTATTTTGCAAATGCTTGTTTTGCTCCTTCTATTTTTGCTGGATTTTTTGTTCCTATTAATATTTTCATTATTCTATCTCCTTAAATCCATTACGACTCCATAGCCATAATGGTGTATGAATATCAATCGGTTTATATTTTGCTCCTTGTAATATTTTTTGCCAACGTTCAATTACGATGTCTTGAACATGATTAGATTGAAACTCTTTTTCTGATATCAATCCTAATTTTAGCGAAGATTTACATACGTGAGTATCTGGAGCTACCGTTAGGCATTCTATATTTCTATATTGTTGAGTCGTATATTGGTAAATCACATATAACCAATAATTGCATATTTTTGTTCCGGATAAATACGGAAATTTCTTTTTATTTTCTTTTTGAATAAACTCTCTAATTTTATTCACATCATTATCTAATAAATCAAATAATTTCCGAATATCTCCATCAAACAAATCGACGAAAGTCTGACATAATTTTAGCCATATTTCTGTTTCTTTATCATTATATGTTTTTAAAGCAATTTCCCATAGTTTTGCTCCTACTCGAAGTAATTAATCTTCATAGCACTTTTTACATCTTTTAAAGTTTTGCTTGCTTTTTCTTTCGCTTTTTCGGTTCCACTTTTTAAAATCTCTTCTACTTCTTCTGGATGATTTCTTAAGTATTCTTTTTTCTCTCTTATTGGTTTTAAAAATTCATTCATTTTTTCTATTAATTCTTTTTTGCATTGTACACAGCCACGAGTACCTTTTTTGCATTCTTTGCAAACTGTTTCTAAGTTATCATTTTTGATTAGTTTATGATAGTAGTAAACCATACATTTTTCAGGATTGGCTGGGTCATCTTTTTTTATCTTGTTTGTATCTGTAACGGCTCCCATAATTTTCTTTTTGATTGTTTCTTCATCATCGACAATGTAGATTGCATTTCCAAGACTTTTTCCCATTTTATCGTTGCCATCTAAGCCTTTTATTCTTGGTGTTTCAGAAAGATATGGTTCGGGCATTTTTAAAGTTTCGCCATAAATCGAATTGAATTTTTTTACAATTTCTCTACATTGTTCGATTAATGGAAGTTGGTCTTCTCCTACTGGTACTAGTTCTCCTTCAAATGCAGTGATGTCTGCTGCTTGGCTTACAGGGTATCCTACAAAGCCATATGTTACACTTTCACCAGTAGTTCCAAACAGTGCTTTTTTCTGGGCAATTTCTGTTTTTACGGTAGGGTTTCTATAAAGTCTTGCCATGGTCACAAGGTTTGAATAGAAGACTGTTAACTCAGCAATTTCTCCAATTTCTGATTGAATAAAAATATTAGTTTTTTTAGGGTCTATTCCTAAAGACAGTAAATCTGTTGCTAACTCAAAAACGTTTCTATGAACTTTATCTGGGTCATTGTAATTGTCTGTAAGTGCTTGAACATCTGCAATTTCTAAATAAAAGTCATATTCAGAGTCTTGTAATTTTAACCAATTTTGGGCTGCTCCAAATAAATGTCCTAAGTGTAGGTTTCCTGTTGGTCTAATTCCTGTTAAAATTACTTTTTTCATAACAACACCTCTCTTTATTGGTATTATACTACATCTTTCTCATTAATGCCATTTCATATTGATAATTTTTGATTGTAGTTTCCGGAATAGAATAGAATAAACTTAACACCATTTCTTTTGCACATTCATAATCTTCATCATTGCAAATCCACATATTACTTAAGTAAAAATCAATTTCTTCTAATAATTCTTTGTTATGCTCATTATATTTTAATTTATCATATAGAAAGGCAAAGTATGCAAATGTTTTTTTAGCATGTAAGAATAACCATTCTAGTATTTCTTCTACTCTTTCTTCGGTATAATTTAATTGTTTTAATAAAGCGAGTACTTTTAAGTAATCTTGGTAATCAAATATATTTTCTATATCTTTTTGGGGTTGATAATAGTTTGCTAAATCTGTTCGTAATGCTTTTCTAGATGATTTTTTCTCTACTTCTTGTTTTTTAGGTACTGGTGTTTTTGGCGGTTCTTCTTTGTTTGGTAATTGTTTTTCTCTACTTTTTAGATAGCTTATTGTATCTTCTATTGAAGACTCAGGAATTCTTAGATTAAGCATTGTTTCTTTTAATTTTTTATAATCTTCTTCGTTTTTATTTTGTTGGGCAAGTAATATTTTAAATTCTTTATAATACTCTATTACTTTTTTAGTAGCAACGGTATCTTCCATTATAATTTCTTCTAGTCTATGTCTTAAGATAGGATTTCGTGTTTCTTTTTTCTCAGTAAAGAGTTCATCATCTAAAGAATTTATCATTGCTAAAAATCCACTTTGGCTTCCTATTCCTAAACTTTTTAATTCTTCCGCATGTAATCCATAGTTAAATATTACAGATTGTTTGCTGTTTGTTATTTGCAAGTTATTTTCAAGTAATTTTAAAAAGATATATCCTCTTTCTTTCTTATTTAATGTCGTATGAAGTAGAATTTCTTCTATCTTGTCAAACTCTTCAAATAGGAAGCATGCTGGCTCAGCATTTAATTTTTCTCCTGATAAATAATATTTTATATTTTTGATATTTCTTTTAATGCCGTCTTCAGTGGTTTGTTTATCGTATACTTCTAGGTCTGATAATACTTGTTTTACAATTCGGTTCATTTTGTTTCCTCCAATCAAAGTGTTCTTTATTCTAACATAAAATTTGCAAAGAAAAAAGCTCCAAATTATTGGGCTTCTATTTCTTCTTTTTCTTCCGTTTTTTTGGTTTTTCTTCTTTAAATAGATCATACATGGTTGCTTCTAATTCTTCGGTTGTTTTTTTATTTTGTTCTTTTACTTCTTTTAAGTCTTCTTGATTTAAAGTAGTTGTTTTTTCAAAATCTTCAATCATCTTGGTTGCTTCATTTACTTTGTCTAGAACTTCTGTGTTTGTCTTTAGAGGATTTTTCTTCTTTTTGTTATTGTTGGTTGGATTTTTTGAAGATTTTGATGGTTCTTTTTTACTTAGTTTTTCTTCGATTTCTCTTTCTAGTTCTTCCTCATCTTTCTTTTGTTTTTGGATATCTATCTTTTCTATTTTTACTTCTTGTTCTTCTCTTTTTTCTAATTCTTTTTTCTTTTTCTTAGAACGTTTTGGTTTTCTCATGCAAATAATTAATAGAATAAAGATAATAGCAATTGCGCCTACTCCACCATATAAAATGACCTGTTTGTATTTTTCTGTTTCTGTCTTATACATATTCATTAATTCGTCATTGTATACTACATAAGAGTTGTTGTCTTTATCATATACGTAGTAATTTTTTTCGGCAGTCACGATGTCCATAGCATAGATTAGGATGTAGTTACTGTTCTCATTTAGTTTTAGTGCATCGTATGTTATGTCGTTTATTGTAACTGTTGATTTGATAAATCCTTCTTTTTCTTCTGTTATTTTCATGATATATAAAAGTAACTGATCGGATTTTGTTTCGTTGTAAAGAGTATAGGTGTTTTCGTCTTCGTTATATATTGCTAGTAATTGTTTGCCTTCACTATTTTTCACGCCAACTAAGGTGTATCCTGATGTTTCTGAGTGAAATGCTGGTATGTCAAATTCATTAATTTTTACTGTTGTTGTTTCGTAAGTTGATGGTGTTTCGACATTTTTTAGATTTTTCATGATGGTATATTCTTCGCCATCAATTGTGATGTTAATTGGGTTTTCGTCTTTGACATTGACGGTTATTTTGTAAATTCTTTCGACTCCTGTTTCGCTTGTTACTTTTATTTCAAAAGTATTGGCTCCTTCGTCTACTTCTTTTTCGCCTGTTCCTTCCACTGTTGCGTAAGAGCTTTCTTTTTCTGCTTCAATGGTTACTTTATTGACTGTTGCTGGTACATCAACGGTATATTCCATAGTGTCTTTGTTAAATTCTGGTGTGATTTCGTAATCTTTTACTCCGATACTTTTTAAGTAGTTATTGGTATCTTTTTCTCTTGGTTCAGTGACTACGACAATCTTTGAGGTATTAACACTTGTTTTTTCAATATTGTTACCATTTGCTGAACTAATATTTCCAGAGATACTAAAGCTTACTTGTCCAACTGAGGTCGTTTTACAGGTAACGGATAAAGTTTTGTTAATATTTGCTCCTGTTCCAGAGTCTCCTACTCCTTGGTCTCCTAGCGAACAACCTGATGTTGCTCCATATCCTTGACCGGTTAAATCCCAGGCTGCCACATTTTTTAAACTAATGTAAAAGGTTACTTTGCTACCTTCTTCTACGTAGTTTGCTGAGGCCGAAATAGAAGCACTACCAGCGGCAGAAACATTTAACGTATTTAAGGCTAAATATATAATAGTTATTATTCCTATTTTTTTTGCTATCTTCATTAATCCTCCTTATGCTTGGTTAATTGATGTTTTTCCTAGTAGATGTTGTCTTAATCTTAATAAGTCTGATGAGTCGACATCACCACTTGTATTGTATACATGAGCTGCTTCTAAATATGAGCCATTTAAGGAAACTTTTCCTAATAATTGTTGACGCATTCTAAGTAAATCTGCTGAATCGATGTCACCATCACCAGTTAAGTCTCCATAGATTACGATTGTATATGTTTCCCCTGTACTAAAGGTAATTGTTGAACCCGTTGTTAATTTTTCGCTATCTCCTAGAGTGGCTCCTGAAGCATTTTTAAATGTTAATTCATTGCCGTTTGTTTTATTTTTTAAGCTACTAACTGTTGTTCCGACTTGTAAATTGGTAATATAACTTCCTTTTCTATTTAATCCCATATTTGATAAGTGAGTTGCGACTGGGGTGGCATTTGGAGTATTGGTGTTGCCGTTGTTACCATTATTGTTGTTGTTATTACCGGAGTTATTATTGTTGGAGTTATCACCAGAAGACCCTCCACCACTATCGATATTTCCGACATATATTCCATCGCTATTTGGAGTAGAACCAGCAGATGCAAAGACAAGACCAGCTTTAGCAGGATTTTCCTCAGAGCTATAGGCTCCTATGTTATAGAAGTTATAAAATCCTACATACGTGATTCCCTTATATTCAAATTGTTCACCACTAGTTACTAGTCCTTTGGTTGTTCCTACTTCTTGTCTTGATAACGATGCTAAGTATACAGGGTTTACATTGTAAGTTTTTCCAGCTTCCATAAACATACTAGAATAAGATACGTTATCCACATTGTCGTTTCCACTCATAAATGTTCCAGCTAAAACAGATTTTACAGTTTCTTCTTTGTAAACTTCGTTATATGCTAAATCTTCAAACATTAATACACTATCAGCCATTAGAAAATTTCTTGGATCTAGGAAATATTCTACGGTTTGTTTATTGGCTATATACCAACCAGATTCTGTTTCTACTTCTGGAGTTTGTACACATTGTGAACAATTCCATTTTTGAATAGAACCAATCTGTTGTTGAATATTTACGGTACTATTAAAATCTAAGTTTGTATGAAGGGCCTCAAATGTCCAATTTGGATACTCGTTATGTAACGCTCTTAACCATACTTTGTATGTTTCATCGAATCCTTGGGCATTTAATTCGTCTTCGAAAGCTTGGTCAGTCACGGTACTCGTACCACCTTGCTCTTCTCCATACTTTGGATGAGATGTTTTGGATGGCATATTATTATATACCGGAATAATAAAATGTAGTGGTAATGATAATAGTCCATTTTCTTGATAGCTCTCATAGGTAGTAGCTGCTTCGTTATATGGGGCTGCTAGGTTTGCCATATATTGGTGAGTATTTTGTCCCCAAGAAGAATTTGGGTTTACATTAAACTTTTTTAAATAGCTGGTATTTTGTCCTTTGGCTATGTAATCACCTGCAATGAATGATGCTCCACCCATAATTGCTTTTTTTGGAGTTGTCCATGGTCTTCCATAAGAAGCCTCATAAGACTCGCCAGCTAATGCTACATAACTGGAACAAACATAACCACTTCTTCCACCATAGTCTACACTATACCATCCATCGCTACAACCGGCACCAGATATTTTTGATGTACTGGTTACTGTTACAATATTTCCGTTATATAAAAAGTCATACGTTGTACTATTTGTTGTTGGAGCACTACGGAAGCGAACTTCATTTCCAGTTATCGTTCCTTGGACGGAAGCATATACGGTTGGAAGAAATGTCATGATTGATAAAAAAACTGTACTTAGCACTAGTATCACGTTGATACTTTTACGCAACGATTTCATCCTAGCCACCACTCTTTCATATAAATTATAGCAAAAAACTAGATATTAGCCAATCCTCGACAATCTTTTTTCTGTAAATAAACTATCAAATCTTGTGTATTTTTTTAATTTATTATATAATTTTTTATAGAGTAAAGAAATTTTGAAAGGGTTGTGCTAATGAAAGTATTTTTTAATAAACTAAAAAGAGCTAATGTTGTAATGAAAATTTTTTATTTTATAACGATGATTGGATACTGGGTAACTTATGGATTTTTTACAAAAAGTCTGTTATCTCTAGCGGGTATTGAAACAGTCATTCGATTTCTATTAATCGGTTTATTCGCGGTTTTTGGAATTATCTATACCATCTTTGGTCTTGTGAAGATGTTTCAAAATAAAAAAGTAGGATTTATTGTTCTTACTGTGTTTACTTTGATTTTTGCTGTTATTTTCGGATTTGGTTCTTATTATATTGATAGGTTGTATGGAAAACTCGAGAATTTTACAACCAGCGATACTAGTACTTATACTACTGTTTTGTTAGCGATGAGTGGTACTGAATACAGTAATGAACTAGTGATTGGTATGGTCACTGATGAAGAAGACCGAACTGGTTATATCTTGCCTTTAGAATATATGAGTAATGAGGGTATGGAAAATACGATTGAATACTATAGTAATTATACAGAACTTTTGCAAGCGTTATATTCTCATGAAGTAGATGCGATTTTTATTACGAAAGATTATGCAACTATTTACGGTGGAGAAGAAACATATCAAAATATTGCAACGGAAACGACTGTGTTAAAAGAATATTCTAAGGAAATGAAAACGGAAGAAAGTGAACTTCTTGTTTCTACGAAGTCTTTGACGGAACCATTTACTGTTTTAGTAATGGGTGTGGATTCCGAATCTACTGATGGACTTGATGCGAATGCTGCCTTTAATGGTGATACTTTGATTTTGGTTACTTTTAATCCGAAAACTTTGACTGCAACGATGTTTAGTATGCCAAGAGATTTGTATGTTCCTATTATTAGTAGTTCAGGAAGAAATTTAGGATATAATAAAATTAATTCTTCGGCTGCTTATGGTACAGCGAGTACTGTAAATACGGTTGAGAATTTAACTGGTATTGAAATTGATTATTTTGTAAAAGTGAATTTCCAAGGTGTTATTGATTTAGTTAATGCTTTGGGTGGAATTGATGTAGAAGTAGAACAACCTGATTATGATTATTATGTATCTCAATGGGGTGAAGGTGTTTTATGTGAAAGTGGTGCTGACAGAACTTATGTTAACATGGTTTGTATGAATACTGGATGGCAACATTTAAATGGTGAACAAGCTTTAGCTTATGCTCGTAATCGTCATGGATTTTTGGAAAGTGATTTAGCAAGAAATCGTCACCAACAACAAATTATTGAAGCTATTGCAAAGAAAGTTGCTCAGACTGCAAGTTTTAGTGATTTTGAAAAATTATTAGATACAATCAGTAATAATATTGCTACAAATATGCAAACAAATCAGATTTTATCTTTCTATCAATCTTTAAAGAATATGTTATTACAAGCTTTAAATGGTGAAGATTTTATTACTATTCAAAAGACTCAATTACAAACTTTCAGCTTTAGAAATATGTATGGATTATCATGTTTAGGTTACTATACTGGTAGTTTAGATGTGATTGTTGAAGCAATGGAAGAAAATTTAGGTTTATCTACTGTCGAAACAATTACAACTTTCAGTTATGATTATTCTGAAGATTATGAGCAAGATTCTGAATCAATTGGTAAAGGTATTTATTCAGGTACTCGATCTCCTGATCAGAGTATCTACGCTTCTGATGACACTACGGATGATAATACAGAAGAAAATACACCGACAGAACCGGAAGAACCTGTTGAACCATCTGATGATGAAAATACTGGAGACTCTGGTAGTGATAATGGTAGCGGTAGTGATACTGGTAATGGCGAAGATAATAATCCTAGCATTCCAGGTGGTCCTGATAGTGGAGATGGCTCTAATACTGGTAATGGTGATGGAGGTAATACCGATGATGGCGGATCAGATACTGGAGATAATTCTGATAGTGGTAATACCGGAGACTCTGGTACTGGTAGTGGAAATGGCTCTAATACTGGTAATGGTGGTAGCGATATTACCGGAGAAGCTCCTATTGAAATTCCTGGAAATCCAAGTTAAAATTAAAACCCCGTTTCTTAACAAAGAAGCGAGGTTTTTATATGGGCAAATTTAATTATGAAAATACAATCCATTGATAGGAAAATGAGTTGTTTTTTTGATTTATTTCAAGGATATGAACAATTATGAAAGAAAAAGGAAACTAGTGTGGATAACTAGTTTTCTTTGTTTTCAATATACGTTTTTATATTTTCACTGCTTTTGGCATTTAGAGTGTAATCTGCAAATATTTTTGATTTATAAAGTGGATAAGCTGCACACCCAATCATGGCAGCATTATCGGTACAGTAAAGGATGTTTGGTACATGAAATGTTGCACCGTTGTTTTCACATGTCTTTTTCATTTCTTCTCTTAAATATTTATTTGCTGATACTCCGCCGGCTAGAATCATGTTTTTAATGCCAGTGTTTTTTAATGCTAAATCTACTTTTCTTGTTAGTTCATCGACTGCAGTCTTTTGAAAAGAACAAGCTAGATCAGAAATTCTTATTTCGTTTCCTCTTTGACGTTCATTGTGTACTAGATTTATAATATAACTTTTTAGACCACTGAAACTAAAGTTATAGGAATTATCATTCATTGGTTTTGGAAGTGGATAAGTATCTTCTCCTTCTAAAGCATTTTTTTCAATGGCTGGCCCTCCTGGATAAGGCATTCCTAAGACTCTAGCAACTTTATCGTATACTTCTCCTATGGAGTCATCCATTGTACTTCCTAATACTTCCATATCGGTTTCATTTTTTAAAATAAGCATATCTGTATGTCCACCACTTACAATAAGGGCGAGTGTTGGATAGACAATCTCATGTTCAATATTATTTGCATAGATATGTCCCATTGTGTGATTTACTGCTATCAGTGGTTTGTTATAAACTAAGGATAGTGTTTTAGCACATTCTATTCCAACTAATAGACTTCCTAATAATCCTGGAGCATAAGTTACAGCGATTGCTGCAATATCTTTTATACTTACAGATGACTTTTTTAATGTTTCTTCTAAAACCATTGTAATATTTTCTGTATGCATACGGCTAGCAATTTCAGGCACAACTCCACCAAAATTAGCATGCGTATCCATTTGGGTTAAAATTGTTAAAGAATCGATTTCACGACCATTTTTCACTATAGCCATTGATGTTTCATCACAGCTTGTTTCGATTGCTAAAATATATACATCATTCATTTAGACTCACTCTTTCCATGACATAGGCATCTTCTGTTCCATAATAGTTTTTTCTTGTATGAATTTTTTCAAAGCCAAATTTTTCATACAAAGCTATTGCATGTTGATTGTTTACTGCCACTTCTAGATATATTGTGCTAGTTGGACTAACATTTGTAATCATGTAATCAAGTAACCCTGTTGCTATTTTTTGATGACGATGGTTTTGTTCGACCACTAAATCTAAGATATCTACTGTGTCTTGTAATTCTGTGTATGTTAAGAAACCTAATATTTCATTCTCACTTGTAAATACTAAGATATGAATATAATCATTTTCTGTAATTTTTTCTAGTGGATAAATACTTTTAAAATTTTCATGTAGTTCTTTGCCTAGCTCATAAATTTTTTCGTAATCTTTTTCTTCAATTTCTCTAATCATAATTAACCTCTATTTTCTTTACATAAAATGGATTTACTGAATGTGGTGAAATAGGTTTCTTTTGATGGATTTGTTTGATAATCCATTCATAGTCTATTTTTTCTGGGAATGTTATTTTATGAGTTTGACTCCAGCTATCCCATTCTTTTTTCTTGATATATTGATAGTCTGTGATTTCGTTTTTGGCTATTTTTCCTACGTAATAGCCATTTTTTTCTTCTATTCCTATAAATTCTGTTTCTCTATCCATTTTGTCATTCTGAAGCACTTCTATGCTTGTTACAGAGCGAATTGGAATATTTAAGGTATATGCTAGTGTCTTAGCAATGGTTACTCCTATTCTTACTCCCGTAAAAGATCCTGGTCCGTTTACCACGATAATATCGTTTATATCATGCACAGTTAATTTGTTTCTTTCTAGTAGCTCCACTAGTGTTGGAATACAAATTGTGCTATGATTTAAGCTTTCGTTACGAGTTATTTTATCTAATAGTACTTCATCTTTAAATAATAATATCTCTAATGAAATATCGTGTGTATCTATCCATAATGTTATCATATTACACTTCCCTTGTTTTTGTAGTATATCTATTTCTCTTTTGTTTGTCAAATAAAAAGTCCTTAAACTTATAGGACTGATTCGCATAAATCTTCATATGCTTTTCCATGTGGAATAAATGTTAAAACACGTGTGTTTTCATCTACTACACGGAAACGAATATCTAAGCGTTCTTCAGGTAACTCGCTTTCAATCATATCGGCCCATTCAATAATGGTAATTCCGCCTTTATTAAAGTAGTCTGTTAAACCAATGTTATCTTTATTATCTTCAAGGCGATAAACGTCCATATGATATAAAGGTAGTTCTCCGCTTTCATATTCTTTTACGATGGTAAATGTTGGAGATGTAATTGTTTCATTAATTCCTAGAGCTTGGGCAAAGCCTTTGACAAAGACCGTCTTGCCACTTCCTAGCTCTCCAATTAGGCATATTACCATATCAGGAAATTTCTCACTTTCAATATTTTGCGCTAATTCAAGCGTATCCATTTCATCTTTTGTTGTAATCTTATAATCCATTTTCCTCACCTATTTTCATTTTAATATAGGCTATGCTCTTTTGCAAGAAGAACTAAATTATTTGACAAAAAAAAGACTTTTTATAAGTCCCATATCTTTCGTGATAACCATTTCTTATCTTATCCACATGTTGTTAAAGAATTTTAATGATAAAGTTAAGTAGTTGTTTAAGTTTAAGTAGTAGTAATGGAGTTTTATAATGATGTATGAATAAGTTAAGATAATTTTATCACTTAATTTTAAGAAAAAAAAAATTGGCAACTACCTATTTTCGCTTATCACTATCGTCGGCGTTCTAGTGCTTAACTTCTGTGTTCGGGATGGGAACAGGTGTATCCACTAGGCTATCGTCACCAATAAAGGATTTTGTCCTTTAAAAACAAGATAATGTACTCACCAATAAATAATAAGTTAAATCCTCGAACGATTAGTACTAGTCAGCTCAACGTATTACTACGCTTCCACCTCTAGCCTATCAACGTTGTAGTCTTCAACGGTTCTTACTTCACGAGGAATGGGAAAATTCATCTTGGAGGAGGCTTCTCGCTTAGATGCTTTCAGCGATTATCCCGTCCATACATAGCTACTCTGCGCTGCAACTGGCGTTACAACAGATACACCAGAGGTATGTCCATTCCGGTCCTCTCGTACTAGGAACAGCTCTCCTCAATTTTCCTACGCCCACGACGGATAGAGACCGAACTGTCTCACGACGTTCTGAACCCAGCTCGCGTGCCACTTTAATGGGCGAACAGCCCAACCCTTGGAAGCGAATCCACCTCCAGGATGTGACGAGCCGACATCGAGGTGCCAATCAGCGCCGTCTATGTGAACTATTGGGCGCTATCAGCCTGTTATCCCCAGGGTAACTTTTATCCGTTAAGCGACGGCAATTCCATTCTCAACCGCCTGATCACTATGTCCTGCTTTCGCACCTGCTCGACTTGTAGGTCTCGCAGTCAAGCTCCCTTATACCATTACACTCTTTGATTGATTTCTGACCAATCTGAGGGAACCTTTGAGCGCCTCCGTTACTTTTTGGGAGGCGACCGCCCCAGTCAAACTGCCCACCAGACACTGTCCTCCAACCGGATCACGGCTGCAAGTTAGAAATCAAGTAACCTAAGGGTGGTATTCCAAGGGCGACTCCATGAGAACTAGCGTCCTCACTTCAAAGTCTACCACCTATCCTCTACATAGATCACCTAATTTCAATATCAAGCTACAGTAAAGCTCCATGGGGTCTTATCGTCCTGTCGCGGGTAACCTGCATTTTCACAGGTATTAAGATTTCACCGAGTCTATGGTTGAGA
>DVGF01000044.1 GCA_018712835.1 Candidatus Ventrenecus stercoripullorum | reverse complement strand
TTATAGGGTTTATGTCAACTTTAGACAATTTTGATATTTCAATAATGGTAGAAGATATTTTAAATTCATAAAAAGCAGGTATATTTCAACCTACTTTATAGATAGTTTCAAACAAACTATCGGAAGAACCTTTTAATTTTCTTCTTTATTTAAGTTATATTTCTTATTAAATTTTTCTATTTTTCCAGCCTTTTTCACTTTACCTTGTTGTCCTGTGTAAAAAGGATGACACTCTGAACATACTTCTACTTCGATGTGGTCCTTTGTTGATTTTGTTTTAAATGAAGCACCACAAGCACAAGTAACTGTTACTTCTTTCATTTCTGGATGTAGATTTGCTTTCATAAAATCCTCCTCTCGCCATACCAAATTCCTTGGCATAGATTTTCTTTCGTCTTCAGTATTATATCATACTTTTTGGTTTGTGCAACTATTTTTTCCTAATTCTTACGGATTATAAGTGTTTTAATATCTCTTCGCTGATGTAGCGATGCCCTCGGTAATTGAAGTAAAAGCTGGTATTGTTAAAGATATATTCTTTGTTTTTTAAAATATCTGTAATATCAATGTAATGTACTTGGTATGTGTCACATAATTGTTTTAATCTATTATTGATTTCCGTAACTTTTGTATTATTTAGAAATGATGTTTCGTAAAGGCTTGTTAAAAAGATTTCTTTTTTGTTATATATTCTTAGTAATTTAAAAATTTTTTCTATATTGTTTATATACGTTTCTATCTCTTTTGTTTCTATTTCCATTTTATGGCTTAATTCATTCATTCCAATGGACACGGTTAGGATTTTGGCTTTGGATATGGCTTGGGTGATGGAAAGTCCTGTACTTTCTAGCGTATAGTTGTTTTGTAGTTTTAATATTAAGGTTTCGGTCGTTTCTTCTGCGTTTGAAAATTCGGTAATATACTCTTTTAGTATACTATTTTTTTCGTAGTAATCTTTTAAATAATCATTGTAGCTATATCCTTTTACATTGTATGCAGTTAGACCGGTCCCAACACCATCTCCTAATGTCATAATATTCATGTCTTCGTGATAAAAAATTTTATAGATGAAAAATGTGAGTACTGAGCCTACTAGAATGGTTAAAATAATTTTTTTTCTCATATTCTATTACACCTATTAAATTTTATGTAAAAAAAAAGAAGAAAGCACTAATTCTCAATAATTTTTATGCTTGCTCCTACACTCGATAATTTCTCTACAATATGTTCATAACCTCTTAATATATGTTCGACTTCGCTAATGGTTGTCGTTTCTTGGGCGATGAGTCCCGCAATAACTAAGGAGGCTCCTGCTCTTAAGTCACTGGCTGTTACGTCATTGCCATATAAAGGGGTTGGTCCTTTGATATAGGCTATTTGGTTTTGGACTGTAATATCCGCTCCCATAGAATTTAAATATGGTACTTGTCCCATTCTATTTGTGTATATTGTTTCTTCTAATACACTTGTTCCTTCGCATTGGGTTAATAACACACTGATAGGTTGGGCTAAGTCTGTTGGAAATCCTGGATAAATTAATGTTGTAATATTCACACCACGCATTTTCTTTGGATGATTTATGATTACGCCATCTTCTTTTTCGGTAATGTCGATACCTATTTCTTGAAGTTTATTTAGTAAAGACATTAAGTGTTCTTTAATAATATTTTCGATATATAGTTCTTTTCCTAGTAAGGCTCCGATAATAATATATGTTCCTGCTTCGATCCGGTCTGGAATTACTTCAATCATTGCTTTGTGTAAATACTCTACTCCTTCGATTGTAATCCTGCTTGTTCCGGCTCCGGTTATTTTAGCTCCCATGTTATTTAGGAATGTTGCGACATTTACTATTTCTGGTTCTTTTGCAGCATTGTTAATGATTGTTGTTCCTTCTGCTTTTACAGCTGCTAGCATGGTATTGATTGTTGCACCAACGCTGGCAAAGTCAAAGTAAATTTTTGTACCAATTAACTTATCTGCTTCGATAATATATTTATCTCGACATTCTTTAATCGTCGCACCCAGTGCTTGAAAGGCTTTTAAGTGAATATCGATTTTTCTATCGCCAATTTTACAGCCACCAGGAAGTGATATTTCTACTCGTTTCTTTTTTCCTAATAATGCTCCCATAAAATAATAGGATGCACGAAGTTTGGTAGAAAGATTTTCTGGAATAAAACTCGATTCTACGTTTTTTGAATCAATATATAATGTATCTTTTTCTACCATAACTTTCCCTTTTAGTAATTCTATGATTTTTATTAAATCATCCCGATCGGAAATTTCAGGTACACTATAAATTGTGGTTTCTTCGTCACATAGAATGGATGCTGGTATTAATGCTACTGCACTATTTTTGGCACCAGAAATTCTAATACTTCCTGTTAATGTTTTTCCGCCCTCTATTACAATTTTTTTCATAAAATCCGTCCTTTTTCCTTAATACTATATCAAAATTTTATTTATTTTTAAAGGTTCTTGACTATTATTTACATATGTGAAAAATACCTAATGCTACTAGAAGGAGAAACCCTAAAATACTTGCTTTGTTTCCTAACTTCTCGGAAACGTACTTTCCAATATTTAATCCAACGTAGGTAAAAGTAAAACTAGTGATAGAAAATAGTAGCATGGCTAGCAGTTTGTTGGTAGTAATGGCAGTTAGGGCAAGTCCGGTAGAAAATGCATCGATAGAAACACCAAATGCAAATAAAAGCATTCCAAAAAAAGATAAGTCGATAGTGATATCTTCTTCTTTTTTTAACATATCAATCAGTAAATTTCCAGCAATAAATAGTAAAATACAACCTAAAAACAAGTTGCTATTTAATTCAAAGAAATGCATGATTTTATCGCCTACAACGTTTCCTAATAAAGGCATGATAAAGTGCATGAGTCCTACTAGTAGGCTGAGTGTTAAACATTTCTTTTTTTCTAGATTGTAGGTACCTACTCCTAATGATAAGGAAAAAGTATCCATACTTAGAGCTACACCAATTAGCAATATATTTAGAATTTCTTTCATAAAAAAGTCCTCACTAAATTTTATGAGGATTTTTATGTTTTATGAGGTATATTTTTCTAATATTTCTTGAACAAAGAATTTATACTCAACATTTTCTGTATTGTTATCTTTTGCTTCTAATAAGCATAAAGGTGGGAACATCACACACCACCAGTTTTCTCCTTTACCACTTCCCAGTGTAATTACGAGCGACTCATATTCGCCACTTGGAATTTTTACTCCTTCATATTCTTTTTCTGGAAAGTAGTTTTTTCCTAGAGAAATGGTGTGGACAACTCCATACTTATTCACAATATTTTCTATTGTATCCATATTTTCTTCTAATATATCTTTGGCTTCTTTCGATGTTTTAGCCTCAGACATTAATGGGCTTAATACATTATCTAAGTCAGCCTTGATTGTCATTTTTAATTCTTGGTCACTTTCAGAATTGCTGTTTGCAATAATTCTAAAGCGAATAGCATAATCTGGTATTAATATTTCTTCTTTATTAGAAATTGCATATATTACAAAAAAAATAAATAAAATAGGAATTACTTTTTTCATTTTCTCACCTATTTTATTTATGGGGGACTTTTTTCTTTTCTATTCAGTTTTCTTTTTTACATAGTTTTTATTTACTAAAAGACCTATTACTACCACGATTGCTGCACCAATTAATACTAATATAGTTACCACGTTTGTATTGGTTGTTTTTATTTGTTCTATGCGATTATTTATTTCTTCACTTGTTAGTATCGCATCTAATTCACTTTCTTCTAATGTTAGTATATAATCTGATGAACCAAAGTTTGGATTTTCTTCGTTGTAGAAAGTAATGTTGATAACTATATTTTCTTCTTTTTTTGTGCAAGTACTTTTTTTACAAAGGTTTGTTATGGTTACATTTAATGTATTATTTTCTTCTTCATACGTACCCAATTCTAATTCGTCACTGTTTTTATCTAATAGATAAATGTTATCTTCAGTAAGCTTTAATACGATGTTATCATTTTCAAAGTAGCTTTCTTTCGTATGAGGATTTAGTAATTCACGGCAGTAAATTTTTTCTTGAAATCCAAAGTCATTTTGTTGTGATACGGATGCACCGTTTGTTTCTCTTAGTGTGGCTGTTTCGCCTCGAAATGTCGTTATTATGTTTCCATCTTCTTTTTGCATTGTTGTCTCATCGGATGATAGATAGGTGCAGATATCACTGCCAGCCATTTCTTCTTGGTGAAAAATTATTTCATCTTCTGTTTCTTCATAGGTACCATAATAGGTAATACTTTGATTTACTGCTTCATTTAAATAATAAGTCATATCATCTTTTAATGTTAACTCTAAATGGGCTTGTGGAGCATTATCATAAGCTGTTTCGCTGTCCCAAGCATAATATCTTGTCGCGGCTGATACTCCTTCTAGCATTAATAAAAAAGATACTAAAAACACGATTATATAACTTTTTTTCATTTTTTCACACTCTTTCTATGAATAAATATCGATCTCTACCAGTCAGGTCTTTTTCAATGGAAGATGTCATTGTTGGTAAGTGCTTTTTGGAAAATTCTAGTAGTTCATTTCCTTGTGTCATGCCAATTTCAAAGGCTATTAGCTTAGGTTTTTTGGATAACTCGCTTATTTTCTTGATAATCTCTTGATAGAAGAACAAGCCTTTTTCTTTGGCAAACAATGCATTTTGCGGTTCATATTGTGTCTCTTTCCCAACGGGTTCTGTCTCGCTTACATAAGGTGGGTTACTGATGATGAGGTCATATCCTTCATAGTTAATATTTAACATATCTTGAACTTTAAAGTCAATAGAAACTTTATTTAAAGTAGCGTTTTCTCTAGCAACCTCTATAGCATCTTCTGAAATATCTACAGCACTTACTTTACAGTCTATATTCTTTTTTAAAGCAATGGAGATACAACCACTGCCGGTACCAAGTTCTAGGATATTGGGGTTCTCCAGTTTCATTTTTTTTAATTTTTGGATAGTTTTTTCTACTAATAACTCTGTTTCGAAACGGGGAATTAAAACTCTTTCATCGACATGAATAATTGTATTTAAAAACTCTACGTTTCCTATTAAATATTGGACTGGATAGTGTGCTTCTAATTTATCTAATACTTCTTCTATGTTGTCTCTATATTTTTCTTTTAATAGCTGCCAATCGGTATTTGTGATATATTCTGGTTTCATAAGGTTACTCTCTTTCTAGATTATTATATCTAAATTTTGTTAGATAGGTAAAGGCTTTTCCACTAAAAAAAGCAAGATTATTCCTCTCCTGCTAATTTTCTTTTTAAATCTTCTGTGATTAACGCTTCAATAATAGGGTCTAATTCTCCGTCCATGACACGATCTAATGACATGATGGAAAATCCTATTCTATGGTCTGTTACTCGGTTTTGTGGATAATTATAGGTTCTTATTTTTTCGCTTCTGTCGCCTGTTCCTATTTTACTTTTTCTTACACTACCAACTTGACTTTCTTTTTCTTGTTCCATTAAATCATAAAGTTTTGCTCTTAAAAGCTTCATTGCTTTGTCTTTATTCTTTAATTGGCTTCGTTCATTTTGGCATGTTACTACTGTATTTGTTGGTAAGTGAGTAATACGAACTGCTGAGTTTGATGTATTTACAGATTGTCCACCAGCTCCGCTAGAATGGTAAACATCGATTTTTAAATCACTTTCTTTGATATCAATGTCTACATCATCTACTTCTGGCATAACAAGAACTGTCGCGGTTGAAGTATGCACTCTTCCTTGTGTTTCTGTCACTGGAACTCTTTGAACACGATGAGCACCACTTTCATATTTTAATTTACTATAAACGTTATCTCCTTTAATAGTGCATTCTACTTGGGCAAATCCTCCAGATGTACCTTCTATTTGATGGTCGATTTCTATTTTCCAACCATTTTTTTCTGCATAATAAGTATACATTCTAAGTAAGTCTCCCGCAAAGATGTTTGCTTCGTCGCCACCCGCTGCACCACGGATTTCCATAATGACGTTTTTGCCATCATTTTCATCTTTTGGAACTAACATAATTTCTAGTTCTTGTTTTAATATTTCTATTTTTGTTTGATTTTCTTCGATTTCTAATTCAGCCATTTCTTTTAATTCTGGGTCATTTAATAAGCTTTTTGCTTCACTTAGTGACTCTTCACACTTTTCATATTCTTCATATTTATTTACTATTTCTTTTAAATCACTTTGTTCTTTAGAAAGTTTAGATACTTTTTTGAAGTCTTTCATAGTCTCTTCGTCCATTAGTTCTCTATTTAGTTCTTCGTATCTTTCTTTTATTTTTTCTAATCGTTCTTTCATGTTATCACTTTCTTTTCTTTGAGTATGAAATTTTAGTTTTCTTCCTCTTCATCAATGACTACAAAATCTTTCAAATCATCGTCTGGTGTATCATCGTCACTATCTTCATCATAGAATGCATCGTCTTCAGGCTCTTCTTCTGTTTCTTCTTCCTCTTCAGGAATGTCTTCATATTCGTCATCATCGTCTTCGATAACTAATTTTTCGCTGTGACGAGTTCTAAGGTCCCAAAATCCATTTTCTAACATAATAAATTTTTTATCTGTAGTAAGTATTTCAAAGAAGTCGGCAATGTGAGCTTCGTACTCTGCTTCACTTAATCCTAAGATATCACAGACTTTTTGAAATAAATCTGTAATTTTCATTTTTTTCTTAGTTTCTTCTAATATTAAATAAGCAATATCATCATATCCCATTAATTCTAATTCTTCTTTTGGTATGTCTTTTAATTTCATTTTTTCTCTCCTTACATTTTCTTTGGTATTTTTATGCTTAGTAGGTCTAACATTTCTTTTAATATTTTGTTAGCTAAATTAAGTAAAAATAACCAATTTTCTTTTTTATTCTTATCTTCTAGATTATTAATATGATTTTTTTCATAAAAAGCATTCATATTTACGCAAATTTCATATAAATAGTTTGCTAGAACAGATGGAAGTCTTGTATCAAGGCTATATTTTAAAGTATTTTCTAATTCTAATAGTTTTATTCGAAGGCATCTATCTGTTTCGTTATATACTTCTTTATTTAATCGTAATATACTATATTCTTCTTTTTCTAAAATGCTATTTATTCTTAAGTAGGTGTATAGGATATAAGGCCCTGTTTTTCCAACTACTGTAGAGAATTTGTTGATATCAAAGATGTAATCTTTTTCGCGATTATTTTGTAAATCAGCAAATTTAATAATTGCATTTACGAGAATGTCTAAATCACTTTCATCCATTTCATCATTTTTAGGATTCGATACAAGAAACGCTTCTTTGGTTTCTTTGAATAGTGAGTCTAGTTTTGGAGCAGAACCGGCTCTTGTTTTATATGGTTTTCCGTCACTTCCATTCACAGTTCCAAAACCAAGATGTTCAAAAGTTGTATTTTTTGTATATCCTAATTTTTCACAAACACGGAATACTTGTTTAAAGTGTAGAGCTTGTCTTAAATCTGTTACATAAAGAATTCTGTTTGGATGATAATCTTCTATTCTTTGATAAATGGTTGCTAAATCGGTTGTTCCATAAAGGTACGCACCATTTTGTTTTTGATAGATAAGTGGAGGAACTTCGAGGTCGTCACTTTCTTTTATGACATTCACAATCCTTGCTCCTTCACTTGTTTCTAGTATTTTTTTGGTTTCTAGTTCTTCGGTTAGTTTTGGAATGTATTTATAAGCATCTGCTTCTCCATACCAGTAATCAAAGTGAACGTCTAAGTAATCATAAATTCTTTTAATATCTTTGGAAGATAATTCTTTGATACGCTTAAAGTATTTGTGATACTCTGCATTGCCATCTTGTAGTTCTTTGGTTATGCGTGCACATTCTTCTTTGACAGACTCATCACTTTTACAAAGAGCACTCATAGATGGATAAATTCTATCTAATATATCAATAGTAATATCTTCTAACTCAATGTTTTCTTTTTTTAAGCCATAAATTACTTGACCGATTTGTAATCCATAATCTCCTAGATGTACATCACTGATGACATTATGACCACAATACTCTAATATTCTTTTGATAGACTCTCCTACTATTGCACTTCTTAAATGGCCTACATGGAGAGGTTTGGCAATATTTGGTCCACCATAGTCAATTACGATAGTTTCACTTTTTGGCATCTTTATGCCAAACTTAGGTTCTTCATTCATTTTGTTTAATGTTTCGTTTATAAATTCATCGCTTAAAGTAAAATTAATAAATCCTGGTTTGACAGCTTCTATTTTTTTTAGGCTTGTATCTTCTTTATAAATACTTTCCCACATCTTCACAATTGTTTCACTGATTTCGATTGGACTTTTATGGAGAACTTTCGCATAAGAAAATGAGCCATCGAATTGGTAATCACATAAATCTTTTCGATTAGAAACAATGATTTTTGCTGGCATTTCATAGCCAAGATTATCTAATACTTTTTGTAATTTTTCTTCGATTATGTTTATTATCACTTTATTCTTCACCTATCAATTCTATTTTTAAAACATTCTCATGGTCGTCTGTTTCAATAAAATAAGATAATTGAATGTCATTTTTATTCTTCAATAGATTAGCATATTCTACTAAGACTTGCAAGTTATATTGTTCTTTTTTCAAATTTATTTCACTTTTCTCGTTTTCTATATCTAATAAAAATGAATAATCATCGTTTTCTCTTAAGAATGTTTTGTTCTTGAAATCAAGAGTATGTGTCATATCTTTTAATGTAAAGTATAGTATGTCATCTTTTAAAACACATTCAATATTTTCTTCCTCTATTACTACATTTTCACCGGTTGTTAAGGTAATTTTACACTTATAATCCATAGAGTCACCTCTTTTTTTCCGGAACATTATATCATGGATAGGCAAGAAAAAAAAGGACTAATTTTCATCCTTCTTTGCTCTTACTCTTGTGAGTACTTCACCTACTTGTACGGACGTGCTTTGTTCACTTGCAAATTTTAGTATAGATATTAGTCTTTCTATTAATTCACGACGTTTATTAATTGTTTCTTCTTCTCTATCATTAATTATCTCTCTAATATATTTAGCACAGTTTGTAGACTTTTCTTTTAAGGCATCAACTAAATCTGGAGTGTAGGCGGTTTCCCATACATCGATAGATCGTTCTATTTCTGGCTTTAAAAGTTCTTTTCTTATTCTTCTAATAATTATATCAAACTTTTCATCTGTTAAGACAAATTTCTGATTTTTTATAAAGTATGGTATGTCTTCTACTGCTATTTTTTTTAATATTTCTATATCATCGTTGTTTCTTATTTCCTGAGGAATATTTAGCATTTTATATAACCTGTAATAAGTTGTTTCAAAATCTCCGTCAATTACGTACATATTATTTTCTAAATCACAAGATAAAATAGAATATTTTTCACCTTGCTCATTTATTTCTATTAAATTTTCAGGATTTATTAACTCATAGATTAGTAGTGTCTCAATGAGATCATATCGATTATGTGCATACATTAATAGTTTCTGAAAGTCTTTCTCATTCTTTCTGAAGTTTTGTTGAATTAATTTTTTGTTTTTTTGAGAATTCTCATTTTCAAATAAATCATCTAGTACTTGGACTAAATTATATTTAGATGACTTTTCATTATATTTAGGTGACTTTCCTGACTCGTATACACTAATTAAATCTTTTATAAAATTTGTTTGTAAACTGATATCTTTTGATGATTTTCCAAAAGATAAATACCAAGTTTCAACGCAGTATTTACAGTAATAAATTGCTTCTATAAAGGCATTGGTAACAAACATATTTTCTTTAGAACTAAGTATTTCTTTAAAAAATACTTCCATTAAATAATCCGATGTTAAAGCTTTCATCTTTTTTTTGATTTTTGAATATTCTTTTAGGATTTCTGGTGTTATATTTGGTTCGTTGTCTTTTATTTCTTCTTCCAAATCTTTATAAGTCGCTTGGATAGCTGCTAATCGTCCCATCATTTTCGATACTGCTATTTTGATATCGATATTTTTATAGTCTATATCTTTTGAATGATTTGTAAAGGCATTCATAAATTGTTCAAACAAAACCTTGCCAATATAGGATGGTTCTAGTTCTTTGTTTTTTACAGCCTCTATATATTTTGTTAGAGCAATTAATGTTTCTAGAGCTTTCTTGTCATTGTAGTAGTTAATAAGGTCGCGATTAATCCCTTGAATTTTTGTTATTAATTCTACTTGTTCCATAATTTCTCTCCTTTTAGGTTATTAAAGCATTTTTTTATTTTATTTGCAATCTTTTTCTTATATTTCTTTTATTTTACTCCATACTACATGGTAGGTGAATGCCATGAAGAAGGCTATAAAAATTGGAATATTTTTTTGTTTATCTTGTCTTGTATTGTTAATTGGGGTATATGTTTATGCTTTTTTCTCTCCAAAATTAGAATTAAAGAATATGGGAAAGGTTTTTATTTATGACCATGAAGAAAATTTAATTTATCAAGGAAGTGGCTCTAGTGAGTGGATTAGTTTAAATGACATTTCACAAGACCTTAAAGATGCTGTTGTTAGTGTCGAAGATAAAAATTTCTATTCGCATCAAGGATTTGATATTCCAAGAATTGTGAAAGCTTTCTTTTCTAATATTGCAAATAATACAAGGGTTGGGGCATCAACTATTAGCCAACAATATATTAAGAATATGTTTTTAACGTTTGATCAAACTTGGAGCAGGAAAATTGAAGAGGCTTTTTTAACAGTGCAATTGGAAGTTCATTATGACAAAGATGCGATTTTGGAAGGTTATTTAAACACGATTAATTATGGGGAAGGAAATTATGGTATTGAAGATGCTAGTAAGTATTATTTTAATAAGAGTAGCAAAGATCTAACTCTTGAAGAAGCGATTATGCTTGCAGGTATTCCTAAAAATCCTAGTAATTATAATCCCGTGAGTGATTATGATGCTTGTATTGAGAGAGCTTGGATTGTAGCAAGTTCTATGTTGAAAAATGGTTATATTACAGAAGAGGAATACAATGGCCTTTTTCAGGATAAGATAGAGATATATGGCGAGCGAACTCAAAATAACTCACAAATGGTTATGTATTATCAGGATGCTGTATTAGATGAATTAGAAGAAATTGATTCTGTTCCTAACTCCTTAATTGAGTCGGGTGGTCTTAAAATTTATACAACATTTGATATGGAGGCTCAAACAAAGATGGAAGAATCGATTTTAAAGTATATGGGAAATCAAGAAGAGTTACAAGTTGCGAGTGTTATAGTAAATCCTTATGATGGTGGAGTCATAGCTTTAACAGGTGGGCTTAATTACGCGAAAAGTCAGTATAATCGCGCTACGATGAGTAAAAGACAAGTGGGAAGTACTATGAAACCTTTTTTATATTATGCTGCCTTAGAAAACGGGCTTGTTTCTTCCTCTACTTTTAAAAGTGAAAAGACAACTTTTAATTTTTCTAATAATCAACTCTATTCTCCAAGTAATTATAATGATATTTATGCAAATAAGGATATTACTATGGCTGCGGCAGTTGCGTTTTCTGATAATATTTATGCTGTAAAAACGCATTTATTTTTAGGAACTGATGTTTTAGTAGATACAGCTCACCGAGCAGGGATACAAGAAGAGATTACTGGAAATCCTTCTTTGGCTCTTGGTACAAGTGAACTAAATATGATGGATTTTGCAACGGGATATACGACTTTGGCAAACGGTGGTGATAGTCAAAGACTTCATTTTATTACACGTGTAGAGGATTTAAATGGGAATGTGTTATATGAATTTAAGCAAAAGCATAATTATGTATTTAATAGTAACGATGTTTTCATTTTAAACGAACTTTTAACTAGTACAACAAATTCTGCTTTTTCTGATTATACGACGCCTACCGCATTATCGTTAGCTTCTAAAATGAGTCGAAAATATGCTTTAAAAACAGGAACTACTAATACTGATTCGTGGGTTGCAGGTTATAATCCTGATGTACTTATGATGGTTTGGGTAGGCAATGACGAAGCAAAGGAGATTGATAGTACTGCGAGTTATTATTCTAAAAATATTTGGTTAGATACGTTAGAAGGGTATCTTCAAAATGTGGAACCTCACTGGTATGAGACTCCTCAAAATGTTATTGGGCTTATTCGAGATGGTATTACAGGAGAACAAACCATTGATAGTAAGAACAGTACCGTATTTTATTATGTTAAGGGAACAGAAACTGAGATGATGCCGGTCACAAAGGAAGAAGATTGAATTATGAAAAAGCCACGCTTATTTGCGTGGTTAATTGTTTTGAGCGAAAACAGCATTTAGGGTATGATCTTTTGTAATAGGATTAGAAAAATCAAATAATGTATCATTTTCGTACCATCCTACAAAAGTATAGCCTTCTTTTGTAGGTATCTCTGGAGTCGTGGCTATCTCATTTGGCTTTACTTTAATAGTATTATAGTATTTATTATCTATCAGTAAAACTAGAAATAATTCGAGATTTTCATCTATTGCTCCATATTCGGCATGGATTGTGATATCTTTTTCCACTGGTTTTGTAAAATCAAATGGTATTTCTTCTTCTGTAAACCAGCCAGAAAAACCAAGTGTTTCTTCTGGATCTTTTTGTTCAACTAATGAGCCTTTTTCTATTGTTTCTACTCTAATTATTTCTTCGTTCTTACCCAAAAAAGTTATAGTTACCATTTTCGGTTCCTTTGAACGATTGACATTGATAATCAAGGCAATCGCTGTAATAAGTATGATTAGCACAATAACAACTGTTATAATGAGCCATTTTTTCTTTTTCATCACTAATTTAGAATCTCCCTTCAACAATCATTTTAGTTCTAAACATCATGTTTTTTTGACTAACTATATATACACGAATAAATTTTATTACAATAGTAATAGACATCCCAATAATCCCAGACTGTTACTGTCTCAGCATCAGGGCAACTATCTACAGATGCATTGTCTGCCTTTTTACATCCCCATCCTCTAAATTTTCCTCCATGATGTTCCCATGGGCAGTTATCATTTGGATCTGCTTTGAAGAAGAAACGACCATTTAATCCTTTATCTGATTCATAGCCAAACTTTCCTCTATCCCAAAGTTCTTGTCTGTCCATTCTGGTTCCGCCCTCAGTTTCAGCCCTAGCGACAAAATTTCCAGAGCCACTAAAATGTCTAGTTCCTACGGGTGAGATAATCGAAAATGTAACGGTACCATCATGTGTAGAATCTAGATAAAGTGATGTTGTATGTTTATAAAGCGCATATAATGTGGTATTTGCAGAAAAATTATATCTTCCATTACTGCTATATTGTACTGATGCCGTCGCGCTTGTCGAAGTGGTCCACCCTAAGGTTTGGCCATTACCACACTGATATGTTCTCCATGTTCGGGGTGCTGGCAGGGTAATTGAGGCAGACGTTGCATTATTGTATGCTGTACCCGATACTGTTCTTACCTGTCTTGTTGTTCCGCTGTAATCATATAAAGTAACGGTAACTGTCTTTTTATAAATTGCATATAAAGTAATGTTACTACTTCCCATCGTTAAACTAGATAACCCAGTAGTGGCATTGGCATTGATATTCCATCCAACAAAAGTATACCCACTTTTACTTGCTGTAACACTTAAATTAACAGCACTACCTATTTGTACTGTATCCGTACTCTTCGATGCACTAGATCCACCATTATAACTATAATTATATGTTACTGTAAATGCTATTAATTCCCAATGAGCATATAAAGTCATCTCTGACATTACAGTCGTCGAAGATGTGACTTGCGTACCCCCACTCGCTGCCGTAAACCATCCTAAAAATTTATAATTGGTTCTCGTTGGCGTTGGTAACGTTCCTAATGCACTACCATGATCTCTGGTTACACTCGTTGGAGAGACGCTTCCACCATTGGCATTATATGTTACGGTATAAGAATAAATTTGCCAGTGAGCATATACTGTTGTATCTTCGGTTAATACAGTATCTGGTGTCACTTGGGTTCCGCCATTTGCTTCTGTAAACCAGCCTAAGAAATGGTAATACTTTCTTGTTGGTGTTGGCATTACTCCATAACTTGTGTTCGTTCCGATTACTTTTTTATCGATCTCTAACTTTCCACCATTTGGATCAAAAGTAATGGCACTTAATGATACACTTCCTTCTCCTTTGTTTCCTACATTATCTTCTACACAAATTTTATACTCGCCACGATCGAGATATTCTACAATATGATTACTATTAATATTTTTTCTGGCTGCTTCATATTCACTACCACTACAAGTTCCTGTACTTGGTAACACTGCATAGTATTTTACTCCAGAACCATTTCCATCACTTAAATCAAATTCTGTTCGGTTCATCTCTTGTTCATTTAAATCGGTTCCAGTCACTATATTATCAACTCTTGGTGACTCTAAATCTATCAATACTCTTTTATTAGTTCGACTAATTACGGTACTTCCATTAATTTGAAGATTCACTTGAAGATTTACTGTCACATTTTTGATAACTTCAGTATGAATATCATAATGACAATTAGAAAAATTATTCGTACATGTTTTTTCTTGTTCGCCACTCCAGATTACTTGGGTGATATATTTTCCATAATCTTTATATTCCTCTTTTAATTCATATTTTAAAACAACATCCTGTTCTCTTATCCAATCAGTTCCTTCTATTGGTTCTACTTTTGTTCCATCTGGTCGGTAAATCACTATTTCAAACATTCCAAATAGATTTTGTAGTTCTTCATCTGTATAACAAGTATCACTTTCTGTAACACTAGCAACATACTGATTATTTTCAAAAACTACATTGATAATATCACAACGCATATCTCGACCATTTCTTGGGTCTAGATACTCTCCTGCTTCATTATCTGCTTCTAGAAGTCCTTGTTCTATCAGTGTCCCAACATCAAAAACAAAAGTATTTGTGTTCTCTGCATAACTTTCACTATGCGCAATAATATTTTGTACTTTTGATTCGTATGTACTTTGCTTTATTCTTTCACTTACTACATTGTATGTTGGTACAGCAATGATAGCAAGAATAGCGAGAATAGCAATTACTGCCATTAATTCTACTAATGTAAATCCTTTTTTCATTACATCTCCTCAATTCTTTTATTCGCTTTTTTGGATATTTATAGTCATTTGATATTTATCAGCTAAATCAATTTCATCTAAACTTAGTGAAAATCCTTGTTCCTCCATTTTTTGTACTAAGTCGCGTATTTCATTAATTGCAGTTTTTAAATCAATTCCTCTTGCTTCTTCTAGCATTTGATTATAGTTTGGATCTAATTTTATAACTGAATCCATAGGATCTACAACATTATCTTCTTTTTGTGGTTTGATTTCTTCGATTGTATTATTTGTTGTTGTATTTGCGTTGTTATCAAAAAGGAACGGCGTGATTACTTCTTCTTGTTGTGGTTCTTTGGAATAATCTTCAAAATCATCTAAAACTTCAATTGTATTATCTGTAGCTGGCTTTTGTTGTGATGAAGCCATAGAAACATCCATATTCATATTAGCCGCTTCATCCTCTAAAAAATTAAAGAATTTATTCGGAATAGTCTGTTGTGGTTCTTCTGTTTGTGGGATTGTTGGTTCCATAGTATCTGGTCCTTTCTTTTTATTCTCTGGTTCTTTGTTTATATCTGTAGCGTTATTAATCATCTTTTCTAAATCCGGTTTTGGATTTACAAGAGGAACATCATCTACTGTCTCGCCTTTTTGTTTTTTTATTTCTAAGTCTAATTGACGAACTGTAAGGCGCTTATTTATTATTTTCTTTAACCATTCTGCTTGTTCTTCTTTTGGTAAAGATAATAAGCTACGTGCATGTCTTTCACTAATTTTTTCTTGAAGTAATGCATCTTGTACTTCTGGAGCTAAGTTTAGTAAACGAAGTTTGTTGGCAATCGAACTTTGACTTACTCCCATCTTTTCAGCAAGTTGTTCTTGAGTCATGTAACCTCTATCCAAAAGATTCTTATATGATTTTGCTTCTTCAATTGGTGTTAGATTTCTTCTTTGAATATTTTCTACTAAAGCAATCTCTGCACTTTGGTTATCATCAATATTTGAAATCACAGCTGGAACCGTTCGTAAACCGGCCATGATAGATGCTTTGTAACGTCTTTCTCCTGCAATGATTTCATACTTATCTCCAAGACGTCTTAATACTAATGGTTGAATAATCCCATGTTGCTTGATTGATTCTGATAATTCTTTTAATCCTTCTTCGTCAAAAGCTAGACGTGGTTGAAAACGATTGGGAATTATATCTTCAATCGGCACTTGTATAATTTTTTCTTCTGTATTCACAAAATCAGCCCCTTACGCTTATTCTATCTATATTTCATTTTAACAGTATTTTCAAGTTTAAGCAATAATATTTTTGCTCTATTTTGAAATAATCTTTGCTTTTTTCTTACTTTTATGCTTAATTAATATTTAAAAAAAGTATCTCATTTGATACTTTCTTCATTATTTTAATGCTTTCTTTTTTATTTTATCGTAAGTTCTTGGATATTTTTGATCTGTTTCTTTTGTTTTTTTAATATTTAATAGAGTTCTTGTGCCGCCGTTCTTTGGGAGGTTAAATTCTTCTTGCCCGATGATTTTACAAGATAATACTCGCATTGTATTTTTAGAATCTTCTAGTTCTTCTTCTACCTGTGCTTTCATCACTAGAAAGCAGCCATTTACTTTTAAGGCCGGGATATTAAGTTCTAATAGAATTCGCAAGTTTGCCACTGCTCTTGAGGTTACAAAATCAAAAGACTCACGATGAATTTTGGTATAATCCTCTGCTCTACTATACACTGTATGTGCATTTTTTATTTGTAATTTGGCAATGCAATCGTTTAGAAATGTAATTTTTTTGTTGTTGCTATCTAGTAATGTCACTTCTAAATTAGGAAATACTATAGCTAAAACAAGCCCAGGAAAGCCTGCTCCTGTTCCAACATCTAGTAGAGTTCCTTTTTGTAAATTGGCGATTTTTACTAGAGTTAAAGAATCATAGAAATGTTTTAGATACACTTCTTCTTTTGTTTTTATTGCTGTTAAGTTTGTGTGTGTATTGTATTCAAGTAGAAAGTCTGCATAATCGTTTAGTTTTTGTAACATTTCTTCGGTTAGTTCTATTCCTAATTCCTTTACATAACTTTTTAATTCTTCTTTATTCATCTTTCCCATACTCTTTCTTTAAATAAACACTTAATATTGCTATATCAGAAGGATTTACTCCACTAATTCTGGCAGCCTGTCCAACAGAAATTGGTCTAATTTTTTCTAATTTTTGACGAGCTTCTGACGCTAAATTTTTTACCTTTTTATAGTCAATATCTTGAGGAATTATTTTTTCTTCGAGCTTTTTCATTTTTTCAACTTCTTTATAAGTCTTTTTGATATATCCCTCATATTTTATTTGAATTTCTAATTCCTCTTTGGTTTGGTTATCTAGTGGATTTTCTACTATTTTTTCTAGAAAATTCATAGTAATTTCTGGTCTTTTTAATAGATTATATAAAGACTCGGTTGCATTTGGAACTTCTTTTTGGTTTTCTATAAATATTTCTTTGACTTCTGGAGTTATTTTGCATTTTGTTTCTTGTAAATATGCTTCTCCTTCTTTTAATTTGGTAACTCTATCTAAATAGTTTTGGTATTGCTTATTCGTAATACTTCCAACTTTATGAGCGTATTCTCTAAGTCTTAAATCCGCATTGTCATGGCGAAGAATTAAACGAAATTCTGCACGTGATGTAAGCATTCGATAAGGTTCCGCGGTTCCTTTTGTTACTAAGTCATCAATTAAAACGCCAATGTATGCATCATTTCTTTTTAGAATGAGTGGTTCTTTTTTTTCTAGTTTTAGACTTGCATTAATACCTGCGATTAAGCCTTGGCCAGCTGCTTCTTCATAGCCACTTGTCCCATTAATTTGGCCAGCTGTAAATAAATTTTTTATTACTTTTGTTTCTAGTGATGGCATTATTTGTAAAGGGTCTATCGCATCATATTCAATGGCATAAGCATATTTTGAAATCACTGCGTTTTCTAGGCCACTTAAACTATGAACCATACGTTCTTGAATGTCACGAGGCATAGACGTAGAAAATCCTTGTAAATACCATTCGTCATAATAAAGGCTTTCTGGTTCTAAAAATAATTGGTGTCTTTCTTTATCTTTAAATCTTACTAATTTATCTTCAATACTTGGACAATATCTTGGTCCTACACCGGTGACGTATCCACCATACATAGCAGATTTGTCTAAGTTATCTAAAATGATTTTATGAGTGTTTTCATTTGTATAAATTAGATAACATTTTTGTTGTTCATTAATTTTGTAAGCAGGAGGATTATCAAAGGAGAATGTCCAGTATGTATCATCGCCATATTCTGGAGTCATTTTGGAAAAGTCAATAGATGATGCTTTTATTCTCTGTGGTGTTCCTGTTTTTAGTCTTTGAATGGTAAATCCATATTTTTTTAAGTTATCGCTTAAATGATTACTACGTGCTTCGCCATGCGGTCCAGACGGTGTATTTTCTGCACCAATTAAAATGTTTGCTTTTAAGTATGTTCCGGTTGTTAGTATCACTGCATCGGCATATATTTTCTCACCATTTGCTAAGATGACACCTTTTACTGTTTCTCCATCGATAATTAAATCTTCCACTGTTGATTCTAGTATACTTAAATTTGGGGTGTTTTCTAGTTCGTTTTGCATATTTTTTGGATAAGTTGTTTTGTCTGCTTGAGCACGTAAGGAACGAACTGCTGGACCTTTTGAGTTATTTAGCATTTTAATTTGAAAGTGAGATATGTCTGCAATACGCCCCATAATTCCTCCTAAAGCATCGATTTCTCTTACGATTATCCCTTTGGCTGTCCCACCAATGGATGGATTACATGGCATATCTCCAATATTTTTTTTATTCATTGTGATAAGTAGTGTTTTATGTCCTTTAAAGGCTGCGATGTGACTTGCTTCAATTCCTGCGTGTCCACCACCAACAACAATTATTTCGTATTTCATTTGTTCACCTCAATTCTTTTTTCATAATAGTTATATTTTCCAGGATAATTAGGAGTAAACTCCCCTTTGAATTCATATTGTAATCTCTTTAATATGGCATTCATTTTTTGATTTTGTACTTCTGTATCTGCTTTTAGTAATGAAATATGATTTTCTTTTGCAAGATTATCTGCATACTTAAAAAGTTTTTGGCTAATATGTTCTCCACGATAATCTAAAAATACAGCCATCCGATGGAGAACGAATGCTCTTTCATGAGAATTTTGGATATAAGAGTCATACTCATATTCCGTATCTTCTTTGATACACACTAATCCTTTTATTTTATCATCTTCTTCAAATACATATAATGAATTGTTTTCAATATCTTCTAAAAAGTCTTCTTTTGAAGGATACTCTTCTGGAGTATTGCCCCATTGTGGATTGCCACTTTCATGCATCTCTTCTTTTACTTTTTGTATTTCTTTCATAATAATATCTAAATCTTCTTTTTTTGCTAAACGTATCATAGTCTCCTACTTTCCTAAACAAAATCTTTTAAATATGTTATCTACTAGTTCGTCTTCATAGGCTTCACCGATAATTTGACCTAAATACTCCCAAGACTCGCGAATTTCTATTGCTAGCATGTCGACAGGAATATCTTTTTTGTTTTCTTCTATTACATGGTTTATGTTTTGAAGAGCCTGTTTTGCTAAAGAAATTTGCCTTGTATTAAACAGATATGTTAAATCTTTATAACTCATATCTTCTAGAGAGAATTCACTTAGTATTTCTTCTTTTAATTCTTCTAATCCTACATTTTTTATAGTACTACCTTTGATTATTTTTTTTGTTGTTTTTAATTCTGGTAATTTAGAAGTTAAATCTATTTTATTGATAAAGATTACTCCCTTTTCTTGTTCTACTTTCTTTAATAATTCTTTGTCTTCTTCAGTTAATAGTTCATTGTTGTTTAATACTAGAATTGTTATATCTGAACTTTCTTGAATTTTTTTGCTTTTTTCTACGCCTATTTTTTCGACGATGTCTTCGGTTTCACGAATACCGGCAGTATCAATAAAGTTTAAATTAATTCCTTTGTATTGGATTGTCCCTTCGACAATGTCTCTTGTTGTTCCTGAAATATCAGTTACAATGGCTTTATCTTCTTCTAATAAAGCATTTAAAAGTGAAGATTTCCCAACATTTGGTCGACCAATAATAGCTATATTAATTCCTTCTTTGATTTTTTTACCATTTTCAGATTCTTCTACTATTTTTTGTAAAGAATTTTTTATTTCTGTTAATACAGGAGTGATGTTTTCTTTGGTAATTTGTAGTTCATCGATATACTCTGGATAATCAATATTTACTTCGATATTGGCAAGTAGACTTACCATTTTTTCGCGTAAATCTTGGATTAATTTTGTAGTTTTACCACTGATACCATTTAAAGCTAATTTTCTGGCATTTTCATTTTTTGCTTCTAGTAAATCTTCTACGCTTTCGGCTTCTAGTAAGTTAATTCTGCCATTTAAAAATGCTCTTTTGGTAAATTCTCCTGGTTCTGCTGGGACTGCTCCGTTTGTATAAAGCAGTTCTAAAATTTTATTTGCTGTTATCGAACCACCATGGCAGTTTATTTCTACTACATCTTCCATCGTATAAGTTTTTGGAGCACGCATAAGTGTTACTAAAACTTCATCAATAATTGTGTCATTGTCTTTTATATAACCATAATGAATTGTATGGGATTTGGCAGTCGAAAATTTTTTGTTTGTAAAGATTTTACTAACGATTGCAATCGATTCCGGACCGCTTAATCTCACAATATTAATTGCTCCAACACCTAATGAATTTGTTGAAATTGCAGCGATTGTTGTATCCATGTTACCACTTCCATTCGCGGGTATTATACCATTATTTTTATTACTTGTAAAAAAAAACAGATTACTCTGCTTTTATAATTACATGACGGTTTGGTTCTTCGCCTTCACTTACCGTGGATACGCCTTTAAAGTTAGATAATTTGTTATGAATAATTCTTCTTTCATAGGAATTCATATTATCTAGAACTGCATCCACTTTGGTTGCTCGAACTTCTTTGGCAAGTCTTATAGCTAATCTTTCTAAGTGTTCGATTCTTTTTTCTTTATAGTTTTCTACATCTAAAACTATTTTCGGTGATATATTCCATTCTATGTTCATTTTTGCGCGAACCATTGTCTCTAAAGCCTTTAATGTTTGGCCATTTTTACCAATTAAGATAGAATTATTATCAGAATACATAGTAATTTCATAGGTATCTTCTCTTTTTGAACTTTCAAATTGAACAGTAAGGCCCATATTTTCAATGATTTCTTTTAAGTATTTTTTCATTTCATCCATAAGTTCAATCTCTGAAATTGCTGTGACTTCATACATGGTAGATTTAAATAATTTACCACTTGTTTTTTCTTTTTTTGTATAGATGATTTTTTCTGTTTTTAATTCATTTTTGGCATTTTCAATGGCTTCAATTAAAGTCTTTGCTTCGGTAACTACTGGCATATTATCACTTCTTTCTAACTTTTTTTTCTTTTGAGTCCTTTTTTGAAACTTTCTTTTCTTGGTGTTTTACTTCTATTACTTTTTTATTTGATTTTTTTTCTTTAGACTTTGGTTTGGTTCCAAGTTCTTCTTTACTCAAAATCTTTTTTATTATATAGTTTTGCACGACAGCAAATCCATTTACAACAATCCAGTAAAAGGCAATTGCAGTTGGTAAGCTAAATGATGCGATTGATATACTGATAATTACAAACATAAACATGAAATTCATTTGTTTCATCATTTCATTGTTTTGACCATTCTTCATTGTGTTTTTGAAAGATAGATACGTCGTTGCGACAATCAAGAAGATTAAAACAATGTAGATATATTCTCCTTGACCAAGTCCCTTCCATGGAGTCATTCCTAAATTCATTCCAAAAAGCTCGCCCTCAAAAATGGCAGGCACTTTATTGATTGCTGATAAAAAGGCAAAGAATAAAGGAATTTGAATTAATGCAACTAGGCAACCTGATACTGGATTTATTTTATATTTTTGATAAACCATCATCATTTCTTGGCTTTTTGCCATCATCGAATCACTGTCGGTTTTATTTTCATATTTCTTTTCAATTCTTGCAATCTCAGGTTGAGCTTTTTGCATGTTGTTTGTTTGTCTCATACTTTTTAGTGAGAACGGTAATAAGATTAAACGAATTAATAAACCAACAAACATAACGGAAATACCAAAGTTGTTAAATAAATAACCAAACTTTAAAATTACTAATGCTAGAGGTCTTACTAATATTGCCTCCCATAAACCATTGTACTCATTTGATGTTAGACTAAATTCACTACAAAGTGGTAAGTCTTCTACTTTGACAGATAATTGATCTGCATGGTCTTGATAAATTTTATATAGTTCTGAATCTGCTGCTGGTTGACATAATATGTCTTTTTGTACACTTTGTCCAGTCGCTTCATTGACAATGATATTGCCATTTTCATCTTTCAAGTAATCATTTGTTCCGCAGCCACTTGTTAAAAAGATGATGCAGATTACTATCATTGCTAATATTTTATTTTGATGTTTCATTTTTTCTCCTTTTCTTCATTAAATCACGAAAACTCTCTTGCAACTCTTGATAAGAAAGATTTTTTGTGTTTTCTTTCATTATTATAATATAATCCTCGTTAAACGGCAATTCTTTTTTGTATTCATCTAAAATAACCCGCATTCTTCTTTTTAATTTATTTCGATTGACCGCATTTCCTAATTTTTTTGAAACTGCTATTCCAAAATGTGGATAACTATATTTTCCTTTCCTTATATATACAGAAAAGTTTTTATTTTTTAAATATCTTTCATTTCGGATAATTTCGGAAAATTCTTGATGAGGTTTAATCATTTCTGTTCTTTTCATGGATTAACTCCTTTCATAAATGAAAAAAAGCCACATAAAAGATGTGGTTTTTTAACTGCAAAGTCTTTTACGACCTTTTTTTCTTCTACTTTTTAAAATATTGGACTCTTTACGAGCAAAAAAGCCATGTTTCTTTGCTCTTTTTCTCTTATTAGGTTGATAAGTTCCGACTTTCATAGTATCCCTCCTTCGTTTAAAGCTCCCTTATTATAATATTAAATATTTATAAAAGTCAATCTTTTCTTGAAATCTGGCAGGATAAACGCATGAAAAATTTTTAAATTAGTCTATGCTTGATGTGAACCCCATTTAGGAGACATCATAAAAAGAACTATTCTTTTAATAAAAATCAAGGGCGAACGAAGTGAGTTCATCTAGACCCTTGATTTTTTATTATTTAATTATAATATTTATTCAAATAAAGC
>DVGF01000043.1 GCA_018712835.1 Candidatus Ventrenecus stercoripullorum | reverse complement strand
ATTTTGAAACATTGGAAAGGAATTATCAATATGAAAAATTCTTTGTGTAAATCTTCTATGGAAGCTCATATAGAACATTGCATGGCATCTGCTTTTTCTTCTGTTCCTAAAGGTTATTCTAGAAAAAATATTGAAACCTATATGAAATTACAAGAAATGTTTTTAAACGGAGTCTCTATCTTTGAATATTATCTGGATACATATAATTCCGATGAAAATTATGAATTCAATAATGAAAAAGAAGTGAACTATTCTATATTTGAATCTTCCACTTCTAACATGCCTATTTTATGTTCATCTTCTAATGTTTCTCATGCTTTACATAGCTTTATTTAATAAGTTTTATTTGAATCCGATAAATTTAGACTCCGTCATATATATTCTATTTTCTCATGAAAAAAAAGTGATTTTTCATCACTTTTATGCATTTCTAATTGTATCCATATAGTAGTTTATTTTTGTTGCCCAAGTGGAACTTGCTGCATATTTCGTACCAATGGTTTCTGGTGTTGTCAAGCCTTGGCTAATATAATTTCTTGAAAGGTTAGAAATCATAGCCTCGATACCTTCTTCTAAGGTATTAAAACTTGCATAACTACCGCATCCACTACCCTTCATACCACCTACATTGTTACAAGATACTACTAAATTACTACAATTCCATTTACATCCTGTTTCATGTAAGGTAATAGCAACCGCTAAGTAAGGGTCTACTCCATATTCAATAGAGTATTTTGCAAAAGCATGTCCGTAACCACTTAAGTTACTACTCAAACTACGATCTAGCTTACTTGCTAACTCTTCCATTGTCATGCCATCATAGACAACGACTGGAGAAGAAGCTTTAAAGCTTAAAACTTCAATTTCTTGTTTCACAACTTTATCTACGTTGTTAATTTCTGATTCTTTATTCAAGCTTTCACGTTGATTTTTTAACATAAGAGCTTCAATAAAGCTATTTCCCGTTGTAGTAAGGGTACTATCTAGTGATAGTATAGTTAATTTTTCTAATCTTCCTGAAACAAGCTGTATCATACATATTACGATTATGGCCCCTAAAATAGCCTTAATCGAGGGTAACTTTTTCATTTTAAACCATCCTTCTCTTTCCGGAAAGTAAGTTCATTATACTACAGTCTATTTGCATTTGTCAAATTTTTTACACTTTTTACGCGTATGTTTGTTCGTTGAAATTTTGTTTTTTCACGGTTTTATCACGTCTCAGAGACAGTAAAAAAAATTTAAATTTTTTATCCAAAAAAGAGAAATGTGATTAAAAATGCAGCAATTATTCCTACTGCATCAGCAAATAAACCTGCAGGTAATGCATGGCGTGTTTTGGTTACTTTTATAGACCCAAAATATAGGGCTAACACATAAATTGTTGTATCGGTACAACCTTGGAGATTGGAGGCAAGACGTCCGACAAAGGAGTCTGGGCCATACATTTCAAAAATGTTATTCATAATTGCCAGGGATGCGGTTCCTGATATGGGTCTCACCATCGCCATAGGAAGGACGTTGATTGGGATATTAAACACTTCTAAAATTGGTGTAAAAAAAGAAAAAACGTATTCTAGAAAGTGAGAACTTAAAAATAAGTTAATGGCAAATACCATACCGATTACTGCTGGGGCGATGCGAAATGTTGTAACAAGTCCCTCTTTGGCACCTACTAAAAAGGAGTCATAGATATTCACTTTCTTTTTGACACCATAAATGATAATAAATAGTACGAAAGCTGGAACTATAAAATTGGATATATTTGTCATTTTTTCCTCCTTTTTATATAGTCAAAAATTAATCCGGAGACATTGGAGCATAATGTTGCTAAGAGACTTGTTAGGATTATTTCTGTAGGATTAGCACTGCCATACATCATTCTAAGGGCTATTACTGTTGTTGGGATTATAGTGACTCCACCTGTATTTAGTATCAAAAATGTCACCATTGCTTCTGTCGCGGTGTCTTTTTTAGGATTATCTTCTTGTAAGCATTCCATGGCTTTTAGACCGAATGGGGTTGCTGCACTACCAAGACCAAGAGCATTGGCAGCTATATTACTTGCAATGTACCCTAGTGCAGGATGGTCTTTAGGAAGGCTTGGAAATAGCTTGGATAATAGAGGTCTTACTAATTTTGAAAATTTTTCTAATAAGTCAGAGTCTTCTGCTATTTGCATAATTCCTGTCCATAGTACTAGTAATGGTAGCATTTCTGTTAAAAGTTTAATTCCACCTGTTCCACCTTTTAAAATTTCATTATTTAATAGTTCTATATTACCTGTGGCAATCATGAAAACAGCCCCAATGATAATAAAGAAGGCCCAAATATAACTTACCATCCAAACAACCACCTAAAGAACCTTGTGAAGAAATTTTCTTTTGTTGCTGGAGTTCTTTCTTTTTGATATATTTTTGTTTTAGTCAGTAATTCGCCATTTAAATATACTTCAACTACCCCTGCTTCTTCGTTTTCTGTATTATTCATTTTATATTCAATTTTAATATTTTCTTTTTCCTCTTCTTTTAATAAAGCATATAAGTCATTCTCAATATAGTATTTTTCAGGGTTTTCTATATCGAGATTTAAACTTTCTTTATCGACTAGTAAGACTCGTTCGTATTCATTAAAAACACTTTCGCACAGGGCTTTGTGGTCTTCAAAATCATTACCATCATTTAATGTTACTACAATGCAAGTTTTTTCATCTTTTTTGGAGGCGGTCACTAAAGTTCTTCGAGCTTTTTCAGTAAAGCCAGTTTTTCCACCTATATTATATTCGTAAGTAGATAATAGTTTGTTTTTGTTTTTCCAAACGTATGTCTTACCAGAAGTCTTTGCTGTGTAGCTTTGGGTCGCGATGATTTCTCTAAATGTTTCGTTTTGTAGTGCATAACGCATTAATATGGCCATATCTTTCGCTGTAGAGGTGTTTCCTTGGCCATCTTGTTCTTCTAGGCCGTGATTGTTTAAAAATTTTGTGTTTGTCATTCCTAATTTATACGCTTTTTGGTTCATTAATGCAACAAAGTCTTCCATACTTCCTGATATATGATAGGCGATTTCTATTGCTGCATCATTCCCACTACGAAGCATTAGTCCATAAAGTAAGTCTTTTAAGGTAATCTCTTCGTTTAGGCTTAGATAAATAGCACTACCATAGGCTTTTAATACTTCTTCTCCTACTTTTCTAACGCTGGTTAAATCGCCCTTCTCTAAAGCAATTATACAGGTCATTATTTTAGTTGTTGAGGCAATTAGTTTTTCTTTTTCTGGATTTTTACTAGATAGAATTCTTCCTGTATCATAATCCATTACTACATAGGCTTCGGCACTTACTGCGTTTGATATTTTCGGGGCTAATAAAAGTAAAAGGACAACTAGAAGTATTTTTTTCACAATAATCACCTATAAAAATTTATGAAAAAAGGGACTTTTTTAGTCCTCTTTGTTCTGAGCTATTTGGATTTTTCTAATTTCTTTTGATTAATTATAGTCCCAAAATATAAGGTTGTTCTTTTGTGCCAGAGCCTGATATAATCTTTGTCATTGATTTCAGATATGTTGTTGGTTTTACACTGTATACCGCACCGCATTGTTCTCCCCATGTAAATCCAGAGGCACCTATTGTAAAAGCTGAGCTACTATTAAAATAGGAAGTTAAGGTCCAGAAAATTATATGATTATATAGCCAGTCTTTACTATAGCAATTAGTTTCACCCCAATTTTGCAAAGCTGTTGCTAAACAGATATCTCTTCCTGCACTCCCCCACTGGTTGCATACCCATAATCACTTGGATACATCAACCCTATAAATTTCTCTTTAAAAAAAGGAAATCCGACTTTTTTCTGTAATATTTATATTGAGGAATAAAATTTATTTAGAAAAAGGAGGTTTCACTTCATGTATCATTATTACGATTTACTTTTTAAAGAAATCTTCGGTACTCAAAAAAATATTATTTATTTGGAAGCTCTATTAGAAGATTTAAAAGAATTATCTGTTGGTGCTTTAAGTGGAAAGATTAAAATTTTAAATGGTGCTCCCTTAAATAAAACGAATATTAAAGATAAAAGCATTACCTCGGATGTTTTAGCGAAAGTAGAAAAAGAGACGATTAATCTAGAAATGTATACGTATTTCAATGAAGAAGCGTTTAAAAAAAGCAAAGTTTATTTGTTTCGACTCTATTCCACTCAGTTAAAAGTTGGTGAAAAATATCAAAATCAACCTAATGTAAGTCAATACAATATCTGTTTGAAATCTAATATTCCTCAATTTCAAAAGTTTCAAAGCGGATTTACATTAAAAGAAACTTATACAAATGATATTCTTTCTGATGATTTAGCCGGTCATGTATATCATCTTGACAAGAAGTTTTTAAATGATTATACTGTGGGTAGATGTTATAGAGAAAGACTCATTAAAATGTTTCAAATTATCGTTGCCAAAGACAAAAAAGAACGAAGAAAAATAGCGAAAGGAGATGATTTTCTTATGGGACTTGTAAAAGCAATTGAACGATATTTATATAACAAAGAAACTAGAGAAATGAAAAACTTTCCTGACAAATGGAGGATGGAAGGTCGTGCCGAAGGTCGGGATGAAGGTCGGGCTGAGGGTCGTGCATCTGGATTAGTGGAAGGTAAACATGAGCGAAGCAAGGAAATCGCTAAAAATTTACTTAGCCAAAACATTGATCTTTCTACAATCATGAAGTCGACTGGGCTTACCAAAAGTGAAATTACGAAATTGCTATGAGGAATACCTCATAGTTTTTTCATATTCATAAATTCCATGTATCTTTTGCAATACTGTATAGTCTGGATTTTCTAAGTGCCATTCATTTTGTTCATAATATGCAGAAAATAACACTGTGTACTTTACCCTACTGGTTTCTTCTTGCATATATTTTAGTTGTAAATTTTTATATTTTACTTCATCTAAAGTATTATCTTCTTTTAAAAATTCTTCTGGATGAGCCTCAATATATTCTTTGGCTTCTTGCTTGCTTTTGTTGTAATCGTACGCGGTGATTTCTGTGATGACTGTTGCTTTATTTCCGTTATAAATTTGTTCTATAATTCGATACTCTAAATCATAATATTGTTTTTTCATTACTAAACGGTACTCATCACTGGCTTGTCCTGTTAAATCTTCGTGACTAATCAGTTCTTCTAATGACTTTAATACTTCTTTATCGTGATTTTTAAATTTGTAAATATATTCTTTTACAGCATCTTTTGCGTCGTTATTTGTACATCCACAAAGGAAAAGACAAAGGATTATGAGAATTACTTTTTTCATAGACGTTCCCTGTAGGTTAATTTCACTAATTCGGCTATCTGATGCATTTTTAGATTATAATCTTTTTCTAGTTCTTTTTTGCAATCTTTTATCATCTTATTGAAATCATTTTCTAAAGAACCAAACCATTCATAATAAATAAACTGACATTTTTCTAAATTGGTTTCTTCTTCTAACATTTTTAATTCTGTTTTTAAAACTTTTTTATCTTCGAGTGCTTTACGGAATTCTTTTCTAGTTTCTAGTTTTTCTAATTTTTCATATGGAACTGATATTTCTTTCATAGAATAGGCATATTCATTACAATTATTTTCATCTTCTACTAAGAGTTTACTACAATACATGGATTTTCCATTTTCATCAAATTCTAGTAAAATGCTTGTTTTTGTAGAAGAAAATAGAATTATTAATGGTTTTTCTTTGCTGTTTTTTAGTGTTGTTTTTTCTTTGTATTTTTCTAACCAAGAACTTTTTATTTGGATTTTATATGTTAATAAATCTAACATGTCTTTGTTGTTAATTCTTACTAATGGTACTTTTTTTATTAATGTAAAGGGGTCATTTTTTTCCCATTCATAAAATTCTAAATAATTTTCATCAAAGTTACCTAACACGTCATAATAATAATGCATGCTATCATCCTTTCTTTTTTAAACCTACTATTACTAGAATTATCCCAATATAAAATATGAGACATTCTATCCTGCTATTTATAAAATGAACATAATCAAAAAAACTATACCCTAAAGTAAATAGATTTAAGTAAAGTATCATAAAAAAGAGACTTATTGCTAAAAAAAGAATTCCTATTCCTAATAATATTATTTTTTTCATAGTTCTCCTATAATATTCTATTTCTTATTTTCTGTTTTTAGTATATAATGTTGTAAGGTGGTGTTATATGGATATTATAAAGTATATTATTTTGGGAATTATTCAAGGATTAACGGAACCATTGCCTATTTCTAGTAGTGGGCATTTGGTACTATTTAAAAATTTATTTAATACGAATATGCTTAATGATGTTAACTTTGAAATTGTTGTTAACTTTGGTTCTTTTTTAGCAATTTTATTTATTTTCCGAAAAGATGTTTGGAGATTAATTCAAGGATTTTTTGGATATATTTTTGATAAAAAAAATCGTAAGAAGTTTGCTCAAGATTTTAAATATTGTTTGCTTATTATTATTGGTAGTATTCCAGTAGGTATTGCCGGGCTTTTATTTAAAGATAAGATTGATAGTTGGTCTGGAAATATGACTTTACTAGGATGTGCATTTTTAATTACATCTCTTATGCTTTTTTTAGTACGGAAAGCAAATGGTAAAAAGAAAGATTATGATATTACTGTGAAAGACGCGATTATTATTGGACTTTTACAAATGATTGCGTTAACTCCTGGTATTAGTAGAAGTGGTACTGTATTAGTAGGATGTTTATTATGTGGAATTTCAAGAGAGTCTTCTTTAAAATATACTTTTATGCTATACTTCCCTGTTAGTGTTGCTTCCATGGGACTTGGGGTTGTTGATTTATTCCAAGATGGGAATTTAAGTAATTTACTTCTTCCTTATACATTGGGAATGATTGCAGCTTGTGTTGTTACTTATTTTTCTTATCGTTGGCTATCTAGTTTAGTAAAAAGAGGAAAACTTTGGAAGTTCTCTATTTACTGCTTTTTCTTAGCAATATTCGTATTAATTTATTTCCGTTAATTTGTAAAGTGGGACACAAGAAATTGTGTCTTTTTTAAATATATGTTAAGATTATAGAAGAAAGTTGGTGCATAAATAATATGAAAAAAATATTTGAACTTGTTAATTTTAAAGAACTTTTGAAGGGTTTTTTACTTATCTTTCTTTATATGTTCGTTATTCCTAATCTCATAGTCTTACTTTTTCACACGTTTCATTTAGATATTAGTAATACGATATATTATATCCTAGCTTATGTTTTTATTTATATCATTACTCTTCTGATGATTTTTATTGTATTCCGTGATAGTATTTTTAAAGAAGCTAAGTTATATGCTAAGAATTTTAAAAAGGACTTTGGAATTGGAATTCGAAATTGGCTTGCAGCTTTTGCATTTATGATTTTCACTAATTTACTTATTGTTTCTTTGGCTGGTGGAATTGCTACAAATGAAGAAGCAAATCGTTCGATGATTAGTGTTATGCCTGTTTTTTCCGTTATTTCTATGGCTATTGTTGGGCCATTCATTGAGGAAGTATTATTCCGTAAGGGATTTAGAAAAGCTTTTAAAAATGATAAAGCATTTATGATTTTTACAGCATTGTTATTTGGAGGGGCTCATTTACTTTCAGCAATTAATCTTGGAACTGCGGCGACTAATCCTGCTCAGTTACTTTATATTATTCCTTATAGTGGACTTGGATATTTCTTTGCTAAGTCTTATGTAGAAACTGACACTATTTTTACTAGTGTTGTAACTCATATTCTTCATAATTCTCTCTCAGTATTCCTTATTTTATTAGTTGGCGCTGGAGTATAATATGGAAGAAGTAGAATTAAAAGAAGAGAAAAAGGGGCATCATATTCTTATTAAAATCTTGCTTTTTTTACTGACTATCGTAGGTTTAGTATTTTGTTATATGTATTTCTTTGAACCGAAAACAATTATTACTCATGAATACGCAATTGTAAATGAAGCATTACCTGACTCTTTTAATGGATTTAAGATAGCTCATTTTTCAGATATTCATTTTGGAAGAACAACCAATGAAAAGGAAGTACAAAAAGTTGTGTCTCTCCTTAATGAAATGAAACCTGATATTATTGTTTTTACTGGAGATTTATTTGATAATTATATTACTTTATCAGAGGATAATAAGGAGTTTTTAAAATCAGAACTTTCTAAACCTTCTTCAACGATTGGGAAATATGCTGTGATGGGCGATACTGATTATATCGATGAAGTTGCATTCAAAGAGATTATGGAAGGGGCTGGATTTACTATTTTAGAAAATACGAATGTTCCTATTTATTATGAGGGAAATACACCAATTTATTTAAGTGGTATCTCTTCAATTACTAAGGAGTCTCCTGATTATACGAATGCATTTAAAAAGACAGCGGAAGGAAATTTTTATCAAATCCTATTATGCCATGAACCTATTTTGTTTCGTAATGTATCGAATGATACGAATTTAGTATTATCAGGTCATTCTTTGGGAGGGCTTGTGCGTATTCCTTTTCTAGGAGGACTTATCAAGAAAGATAATGTTGGAGAATATGAATTAGGTAAGTATACAACTAACTCTTCTACTCTATTTGTTTCTAATGGTATTGGAACAGAAAATCTTAGTTTACGTTTTCTCAATTATCCATCTATTAATTTGTATCGAATGTATAATTATGAATAGAAAAAAACACTGGCTAATCAGTGTTTTATTGTGGCAACTTTCTCTTTTAAAGTGACATCATTTATACTATAGAAGCCATCAAAAGCTTCTACGGCACTTACTTTGCCATGTTTATCTAGAGCACTACTTAATGTTTCTTCGTCATAGACAGGTACGGTTAAGCCGTTTGGCATCGTTACTAGGTATCCTTTGGTGTATCTAGTTGCATCTAGTGGATACTTTGCAGGGATTGGATTTTCACCTGCTAGGGGTCCTCTACTTCCCCATAACTTGGCATTTTCATGCAATATCAATTCTGTACCAAAAGGATATTTTGCTGGGTTTTCCTTTTCTGTAGCTGGAGCTATTTCTCTTACATTTTCCAAGCTTTCGTTGTTAGAAATCGGATTATAAAGAGTCCCTTTCATTTTAGGAAGCGGCAAAGCATCTCTCTGGTTCTTCATAGGAATATAGTTATTTCCAGGAATCCAACCATTTTCAAAATATTCTTTCATTGCTTCTTTTGGCATATCTTTATTTGGAATTTTTAAATCTACCTTTGGGTCTTCAATATATTTTTCTAATTCTTTTATTCTATTGATTTCCTTTACTACAACACTTTGAATATCTACTCCTTTATTGTATCTATTTTGGAGATAATCAGTAATTTTTAATCTTCCATTGGAAGCATCTTGGACTTCGCGACGTGCCAGTTCAAAATCATCCATTATTTCATATAGTTTCTTTAAGTAAGCATCATAATTTTCTCTTCTCTTTCTTATTGCTTCGGCAACCACTTTGTTTTGAATTGGATCTAAAATTGGTTGAGTGGTTTTCACTTCTTTTTCGACTACACTCTTTTGATCGTTATAAATAGGTTCTTTTGGTTCTTCAAAAATGAGTGGATTCTGAAGATTTTGTACTGTTTGTTCTCTATTCTCTGGCACGATGAAAATATCTTCTGGAAGCACAGAATTTCCTACTTCTTTTGTTTTTTCGGTGACTTTTTCTTCTAACTTTGTATTTTCTGGTGTTTTTTTGTAGAAGTCTTCTATATATTTTTTATAGGCTTCTTCTGTCTCTTCTGGAGACTTTGTTCTTGGAAGTTCTTCTGTTAATAAATCGCTGGTAGAATTTTTAAATATTTCTTTAAATCTTTGATTAATTTTACTTTGTAGATTATGAAGTTGAAAGACTTGACTTTCTAATTCTTTATCCATATTTAATTTTTCTTTTAATGCTTCATAAGCCGCGGTTACATGAATTAACAGAATAATACTTTGATCGTCTGACTCGCGAGGGCCAAAGATATTATCGCCAATCAATTTTCTTCTTTCACCCATAATTGTCTTACAAATATTTAAAAACTCTGATGTTTTCTCTTGCCATTTTTGAAACTCTTCTTTTACTTCTTTCGTTGGGTCTTGCTCTAGAGTATCTAGTACTTGGCTTTCTGTAATATAAATATTTCCTAGTAACGCTTCAAAATGATCTAAATTATCTATTTTTTTACAAAACTCTTTGAAAGTTTGGGTTTGTTTTTTTAATTCTTCCATTACTGTCATGTTTTCTATTCCCATATTCTCACCTATTCTTAATCAATTATAACATAGTAATTTCTAAATTCAATCTTTTCTTCCATTTTTTCACAAAAAAAAGCGAGCTAAGTAGCCCACCAAATTTATTTTACTTCGATGTATTTTTTTGTATCTTTTTCTTCAAGTTTTGGAACAACAATATTTAAAATACCATTTTCAAATGATGCTTCAATCTCATTTTCAGCAACATCTCCTAGATAGAAACTTCTTTGATATTTTCCGTAAACTCTTTCTTTACGTAAATATTTTTTAGTCTCATCTTTTTCTTCTTCAGATTTTTCAGCAGTTACAACAATGTTGCCATTATTGCATTCTACTTTAATTTCATCTTTCTTATATCCAGGAATGTCCATTTCAATATGGTATGCTCCATCCTTTTCATAAATATCGCATTTCATGTTATTGTCCTCACTTGATAAAAAGTTATCAAATAAATCATCTAAATAATAACTTCTAGGTAATAATCTCATCTTTATCATTTCCTTTCATGATTCCATTATAGCACTTTTTTGGCACTTGTCAAGTTAAAGTGCTAACTTTTTTTATTTTTTGTGAAAATTTCTTTTCACAGTATTAGTATGGTAGGTATTTTTCTATTCATGAAGCCAGTTATTGCCAAGAAATCTCTCCTAGGGCATCATTATTATAATAGTAATTGTATTCATCTTCGGGCATTTCATAAATATCTAATACTACCGCTTGCCGTCCTAAGGAATCAAAGCTTTTTTCTAGTTGTTCTTTTATGACTGGAATGTTTTTCTCTTCTTTTAAAGGATCGTTAATATAGTAGTAAGTCTCATCATAACCAGTTAGTACTACCACATGGCTATTCATGGGATAAGTGTATGTATATTTCTTGTCATAACTACGCCATTCATAGACATTTTTTACTTCTTGATAATCGGTAGTAACCCATATTAAGGCGGGAGTTGCTTGAAAAAATTCTTTTAAGGCATACTTGTTTTCGTTCAAGGCAATCGTTTCCATTAAATAAGGACGATCATTTTTGGTATCATTGATAACATTTTTCATGGCATTTAATATTACCGTATCAAAGGTTCCCCAACCTCTTTTTTCATTTGCTGGATCACCAGCATAATAAATCGAGGGATCTGGTCCATATCTTACGCCTTTCACTTCATAGACTCGGCTTGTCGGTAAGTAATTATCAATAAATTCTTTTAGAGTAATATCTATTCCGTAATAGTTTAGTAACATCACTGCAGAAGCCGCTTCACAGCCATTGGGATAGGCTGGGTTTTGATTTACTAATGGGACATCTTTTGGGCCCATATTACTATAATATGTTTCTTGATACCATTCGTCATAACGCATAAATTCCTGATACTCACTATCTTGAAATTTTTTGGCGTTTTCAGTAAGGGCTAGCTGCCTTGTATAATAATCTTCAGATAAGGTTGGAATTAGAGCGTTTTTTAGTTTTTCTTCTTCTCTTTGTAGGCATTTAAACCAATAAAGGTTCGTCCCCACTAGTAAAATAGCTAGGACGAAGATTGCACTTAAATATATCCACTTCTTTAATTTTTTCATACAATTCTCCTAAGATCATTATAAGTCTTACTTCGTTTTGAAACAAGATGTATCCTATCCATTGACAATAAAAGACACTTCTTTCTTTGAAATGTCTTTATTTTTCTAAATATTTTTTAAGCCATTGTCCTGTGTAAGACTCTTTTATTTTGGCTACTTCTTCAGGTGTTCCGGTTGCCACGATGGTTCCACCATTTACTCCACCATCTGGTCCTAAATCGATGATATAATCTGCTACTTTAATTACATCTAAGTTGTGTTCAATCACGATTACTGTATCGCCATTATCGACAATGCGATTTAGGATTGCAAGTAGTTTTTTTATGTCTTCGGTATGAAGTCCCGTTGTTGGTTCATCTAAGATAAATAAGCTTTTGCCAGTTGCTTTCTTTTGTAGTTCTTTAGCAAGTTTTACACGTCCTGCTTCCCCACCAGAAAGGGTTGGAGCACTTTGGCCAAGCGTAATATAGGTTAGTCCGACATCCATTAAGACATCTAATTTTCTTTTGATTTTTGGTACATTTTCAAAGAATTTGGCTGCTTCATTAACACGCATATTGAGGACTTCGCTGATGTTTTTTCCTTTAAATGTAATGTCTAAGGTTTCTTTGTTGTATCTTCTGCCATGGCAAACATCACAAGGAACGTAAACATCTGGTAAGAAGTGCATTTCTATTTTTTTGACACCATCGCCCCAGCAAGCTTCACATCTTCCGCCTTTTACGTTAAATGAAAATCTTCCTTTGTCATAGCCACGCATTTTTGCTTCTTTGGTACTAGCAAATAAATCTCTAATATCATCAAAAACTCCAACATACGTTGCAGGGTTACTTCGTGGAGTTCTACCAATGGCATCTTGGCTAATCATTACAACTTTGTCGATATGTTCAAGGCCTTTTACTTCTTTGCATTTTCCTGGAACTTCTTTGGAACGATATAATTTGTTGGCAACCGTTTTATAAAGGATTTCATTTACTAAGCTACTCTTTCCAGAACCAGATACTCCTGTTACACAGATAAATTTTCCAAGAGGGAATTTTACATTAATCTTTTTTAAATTATGTTCTTCGGCTTTTACTACTTCTAAGTATAAGCCATTTCCTTTTCTACGTTTTTTTGGAACTTCAATTTTTTCTAGTCCGGCAAGATAGCGGCCGGTTAAGCTGTTTGGATTATGCATCACTTCTTCTGGAGTTCCGGCTGCAACAATGGTACCACCTTCGGTTCCGGCACCTGGGCCAACATCGACTAGATAATCGGCTGCACGCATGGTATCTTCGTCATGTTCTACCACGATTAGAGTATTTCCTAAATCACGCATTTCCTCTAGGGATTTAATTAGTTTTTCGTTATCTTTTTGATGTAAGCCGATGCTTGGTTCGTCTAGAACATATAGTACACCAGATAATTTGCTGCCAATTTGAGTCGCTAAGCGAATTCGTTGAGACTCGCCGCCAGATAAAGTTCCGGCCTTTCGATTTAGTGTCAAGTACTCTAATCCAACATTTACTAAGAATGTTAAGCGATTGTCAATTTCTGTCAATAATAGCTGGCTGATATTTTTTTGCTCGTTTGTTAGTTTCAAATTTCTTAGGAAATCTCTTAGATCGCGAATACTCATCATCGTCATATCATAGATATTTTTTTTGTTAATATAAACGGATAAAACGCTATCCTGTAGTCTTGTTCCATGGCATACTGGGCAATCCATTTCGACCATAAAGGTTTCTAGCCATTCTCTTGTCCAAGCACTAGTGGTTTCGATATAACGTCTTTCTAGATTTGGAATGACGCCTTCAAAATAATCGTTGGTATATCGAACATTCCCATTTTTAGCAATAAATTTAATTTCTATTGGTTCTTCTGTTCCGTAAAGTAAAATGTCAAGTTTATTCTTTGGAATGTTTTTGATTGGCATATTCATGTCAATTTGATATTTCTCGCAGACAGCTCTTACGATGGTGTTATGGGTATTATTATCAATGTTATATCCAAGTAACCCGTTTTGACTGAGGCTTTTTTCTTTGTCTGGCATGATTAAGTCTTCGCTGATTTTTAGTTTTGTTCCAAGTCCTTTACATTCAAGACATGCTCCATAAGGGCTATTAAAGGAAAATAATCTTGGTTCTAGTTCTGGAATCGAGAAATTACAATGAGGGCAAGCATAGTTCTCACTCATTAATATTTCATCGCCACCAATGACATGAAACACTACTTTACCATTGGCTAATTTTGTACTTGTTTCAATGGATTCAAAAATACGACTTCTTTCACTATCTCGTACGACAACTCTATCTACAACAACTTCAATATTGTGTTTTTTATTTTTTTCTAGTTTTATTTCTTCGTCTAAACTTAGTGTCTCACCATCTACACGAACACGAGAATATCCTTCTTTTCTTAAGTCATCGAATAGGTCTTTTTGCGTTCCTTTTTCCCCGTGAATGACTGGTGAGAGGATTTCTAACTTTGTACCCTCTTCCATTTCCATAATTTTATTAGTCATTTCTTCAATACTTTGACTTTTAATTGGAATATGATGGTTTGGACAGTATGGTACACCGATACGGGCAAATAAAAGACGTAAGAAATCATAAATTTCTGTAATGGTTCCAACCGTACTACGAGGGTTTTTATTGGTTGTTTTTTGGTCGATTGAGATGCTTGGACTTAATCCTTCAATGCTATCGACATCTGGTTTATCAACGTTACCAATAAACTGTCTGGCATAAGCAGATAAACTTTCCACGTATCTTCTTTGTCCTTCCGCAAAGATTGTATCAAAAGCTAAACTACTTTTTCCTGACCCAGATACACCTGTCATAACAATTAATTTGTTTTTAGGTAGTTCTATATTTACATTTTTTAAGTTGTTTTCTCTAGCTCCTTTGACTATAATTTTATCCATAAAATACACCTCTTTAAAACATTCTTATTTTGGCACAAAAAATCTGGTTTATGCAGAAATACTATATCATATATTTGTTCGTTATTCAATTCTAAAGTATCATTATTTATTGAAATTTTTTTATAAAAAAATACGCATCAAGCGTATTAATCATTCTATCTCCAAGTATATAGTTTTTATTATCTTTTGTTTTTACATTAAAATAAGGTATGTAATTATAGTAACTAAGCTCACTAGCTCTATTATCCAAAATGCTTATTTCTTTTAAATAATTTTCATCTACTCATTTGATATAACTTTTTTCCATGTTTTCTTCCCTACTTCACTTATTTCTCGTTATATAATATTTTATCATAATACTTAAACATATGCTCTATAATTGTTTTTCCTAGTTCATTTGATTTTTCGGTATCCATCACAATTTTGTAAATTTCTTCTTCGCTTTTTGTATCAAATAAATAACGAATAGCCAGAAAAGATAAATCATACATATTATAGTTTTCATTTACAAAGGCACTTCCATGTTTTAACCCTTGTAATGGTGGAATTTCTTTTGTGTTAGCTTTCACTTTTTCATAAAACTTTTTTAATTCTTCTTTATCTTTTAAATAATCTTTCTCTCCTGATAGTACTTGGGCAAGGCCTTCATCTAGCCAAACGACTCTTTTTTCGTAATGATTTGGTATGACTAGATTTTTATATAAAATATGACAAAGTTCATGAATTGGAGTTAAATATGCTTTTCTTATTGCTATTGGTGAAAGATATTTTTTGGGATTTATATCTTTGGTATAAATCCCTTGTTCATCTTTGTCTATGTATACATATTGATTGCACATGTCTAAATCGTACGTTCCAACTGCATATGTAGGAAGTGAGTCATCTTTTCTAATCTCTTTAATATATTCACGAAATTTTTCTTTTTCATCGAACCAATTTATTTGATACTGCGGGTAATTTTCTAAATGGAAAAACTTTAAAATTCTTCCATAATTTTCTTTAAACATTGTCACTGTTGGTTGCACAAGAAATGTTAAGGAATCTGGTGCACATATTTTTAGTGTTTCGTCTTCGTATTGTATTTTTTTTATCATAGAAATCTCCTTCTATTAGAAACGGCCACCTCCGCCGCCTCCGCCGCCGAAGCCGCCGCCACCGGAGAAGCCTCCTCCTCCACCTGAACCGCTAGACCAACTAGATCCACCGCTTGATGATACACTTGAGGCAGCATGCGCACTATGAACGGAAGAAGATACGGCATGGGAGATGACAGCAAAGTGAGTAAATGTATATGGGTCAAAGGTTATAGAACTATCAATATTCATTGTTTCCATTTTTATTTTCATTGTTTTAGATAGTTTTTTTGCACAACCTAGAACGACTGCATAGACTAGATATTTTTCCCAAAGAGCTACTTCTGGTAATTCTTTTTCGTCCATTCGTCCAAAGTCTTTTAAGAAGCGTTTAAAGGCTATCCAACGCACATATTCCGTTGCTCCCTTTGTTGTTCTTTTTCTAGCAATAAATGTATAAATTAGTAAGACGATAGCGCTTATTATGGTCACTACGAAAAATGGAATTGCGTTGTAAACAAAGTGATTTGTAACCCCTAAGTAAATGAGTCCTATACTAGAGAATATTAAGATGACAATTGCAATAATTCTTGTTATGTTTTTTGTACGATATTCGATACTTTTTTTGTTTTCTGAAACACCGTTTTTCTTTGTCCGTCGTGCCCAAAAAATGCAAAAAACGATAAACAATAGGAAGGCAACTGGTCCTAAAAAAGATAGGAAAATCATTAATAACATTACAGCAACAAATGGAATTACTGGATTTGATGTTGTTTTTTTCTTTTCAATATTTTGATGTTCTCCAACAAATAATTTTTCGGCAAGAGCTTCGTTTTCCATTTTGGTATTCATTTTTTCCCATTTCTTTAAGAAAGTCCGTCCGTTTGATGTTTTGGCTTTCTTTTTTAATGTCTTTAAATAGATACTGCTAGAAGAGCCAAAGAGGAAATCTAAAATTGCTTGTTCTTTATCGTTTAAATTTTCCATATTTAAGCCGTTTTTGGTTAAATGGATATCTTTTCTTTCTTTGTCTTCTTCAGCTTTGATTACTTTTTTATATATTAAATAGAGAATTTCTGCTGATACAGAGTTTTCTGTTATTTTCTTTTTAAATAAATATTCTACGGTTGATGGAGAAAAATCATCTGGAAAGTCCCGCATATATTTATGAGGAAAGTCTACTTTTTCTTCTTTATCGCATTTTAAATAAACAACGATGCAGCCACCGATTATTATGATAGTAGCCACTACAGAAATAGTAATCGCTAGGTTATTTTTTGTTGTTTCTTCTTTTTCTAATGCTTCTCTTACTGGCACTAGTTGTTCTAGAAGACTATTTTTTAATTCTTCATTTTCTAGGATACTTACAGCTTCCATAGCAGAACTATACCAATAATAATCTGGGTCTTCTACCGCGTATCCTGTATAGGTTTTGGCATCTGTTTCTTCTTGTTCCGTGACGATTTTCTTTAAATCTGATAATTTTTTCCCTAAATCTATCAATACTTCTTCGTTAGTTACTCGTAAAACATATTCATGAGCACGGTTATAACAAGAGCGACTTGGATATTTTTCACAGTATTCTATTTCTTCGTATGCTTTTTCTTGATTTTGATATTCTTCTTGAGCTCGTTCATAGTTTGCTTGGTTGGCCTGATTTTCCTCGAAATTCAAAATTTTGTCCAACGCATTTACATGAGTTAATTTTGAAGAATTTGGGATAACGGATTTATCAAAGACAGCTCGCATATCGACAGCTTGATAAGATCTTACGTTTTCTACTTCTGCTTCTAACACTTGGTTGCTTGTTTTTTGGATGACTCCATTTAATGGCCCATGAGCCCAAACACGGAACTCGTTGTTGTTATTTGGGAAAGTTATTTTTACTTTTAATGTACCTATCGATTCGGACAAGGTATCGCCCATGACATTCCAAAAAAGTTCTCCAACATCTTCATGGACAACAGCCATATTTTTTAAAGTATATTTTATGTAAAATGCTTCTTGTTTGCTATCAGGAAGATAAATCATATAGGTGTCGCCATCAGTATCGCTATCAACTGTATAAACACCGTAATCTCCAATACTTGCACTGGTTACTTCTTCAAATAAAGTTCCTTCCACACGCGAAAAATCAAAGTTTTCATCAATTGGTAACCCTCTTATCTCTTCTAGTTCTATACCAGACCCATTATGAAGTTTGCTACCTCCATAATATTCTAATTCTGGATGAAATTCGTATAAATCTTCGTTTTGGAATAAAATTTCTCTTTCCATTCCATTAAATTCACCGTTCATATAGAAGTACTCTTCAACTGTTAAATCGCCATTTTCTTCTAAGACGGCATTGACATAAAAATTTTCTATTCCTGACTCTGCTTGGACAATCACGGGTATCATACATAATAAACCAAACACAATTTTACTTAATACTTTTTTCATAGTCTCACCTTGAAAACATTGTATCAAAAACTCTTTTTAAAGTCTATAAACAACTTTAAAACTTATGCTTTTTAGCTTTTGATCAATAAAACTCCGATAAAAATCAGAATTCCTAGTAGTAATTTTGTAAAAAATTCTTGTTTGTTTTTCTTCACTACAAATTCATATATGACGTTTAAAATAGCTGTTAGAGTTAGTAAGGGTGCAACAACGGTTACGCTTTCTAATTGATAAGCTCTTACGGAAGAAAGTAGCATCATTGCCCAACTAAAACCAGTTAATAGAAATTTCTTTTTGTCATAGTTTGATAATTCTTTTTGAAGTTTTTTGATAGAGTATTTTCCAAAAATAAAAATAATTAGAGCTGGAATGGATACGGTTAGAAGTGTGTAAATTCCTAGATTGAAATTATCTGAAATATTGACGTTGATGAGCATAGCTATCGCGAATAAAAAATTTGATATAAAAGACATTATAAAGTATTTATTCAAGTGAATTTTACCATTATTATCAAACGCTAGAAAAATGTTTGATAGAAAAATTAAACACGCTCCAATGACTTTTTTTAATACAAATGGTTCTTTTAAAAAGAGAAAACCAAAAATCATTAGGAATACTGTTGATAGTTGTTTTAGCATACTGAATGTGGATGGAGCAAGACCATAACGGGCTTCAATATTTAGACGGTCTGTGATAGCATATAAAATCATCACAATTCCTAGGGTAATATAGACCTCAAAAGACGTGGGCCACTTCATAGGAAAGAAAGGAATAAAAAGACACGCAAAAAAGGCAGTGCAACCTTCTAAAAGAATTGTGAGGGCACCGGCATCTTTCATCTTACGGTTTGATGCATGAAAAACTTGGGAGAACATGACTGTAGATACTAGGTATACTACTACCCAAAACTGCCAAGAATTCCACATATTAAGCTCCAAAGTAAAGAGTGATTAGTTCATCATATCTTTTTAATAAAGGTTCCTCTGATATATTTTCATGAAACTTTTTTTGCATAGAAGTATAATACCATTTGTTCATTTCATAAGTTGTAGAAAGTGTTTGCAATCCTTTTGAGCCCTTTTCTTTCCACACGTTATAATCACTTAATAAGTTTTGTAATTTATCAGCAAGTTCGACTAGGAAAATTTCTTTTGGCCAAGAAGTCATTCGATTAAAAAATTCTTCCTTTCGTTTTGTCCAATCTGTGATGGTGACATCTTCGCTTACTTTTAGGACATTGTCAGCTATTTTTTTACCAAACTGACTCTTGATATCTTCATAAGTATATTCTGTATCTTCTATGATATCATGTAAAAACCCAGTTAATACAACTTCTTTGTTATATCCATTATCTTTTAGCATATAGCCAACCATTATGCTATGAAAAGAAAGTGGGATATCTTCTTTTATTCTTTTTTGGCCAGCAAAGGCTTTTTCTACAAAATGAATTGCTTGTTCTTCTAAAGTATACATCTTACTCACTCACCTATTCTTTTTTTCTTTTCGATACTCTATTTGATATGTTATTTTTAAAAGAAGACTCCATGGCAAGAACCTTGAAAAAAAGAGTCCTAGTTTCATAGATAATGTTGGGACTATGATAAGTTTTTGTTGAAACATTTTATCAATACCATATTTGGCAACGTACTCACTACTTACACCATTTACTTTGAAACCACCTTGGGCTACTTTATTAAATTCTGTATCGACTGGTCCTGGACAAAGAGCACTTATAGTGACTTTACTATTTTTATGTCTTAATTCTTCGTGAATGGCCATCGTCAGTTTGGTAATATAATTTTTTGTTGCATAGTATGTAGCAAGACGAGGGCCGGCTAGAAAGCCTGCACTACTACAAACATTTAGAATGTAGCCTCCACCCTCTTTGTTCATTTTTTGTAAAAAGAGTTTTGTTAATACATGATAAGCTACGACATTTAAGTCAATCATTTTTAGTTCTCTTTTTAAATCTGTTTCTAGAAAATCTCCAAACAAACCAAAACCTGCATTATTAATTAGAATATCTATTTTTTTATTTTGATATTTTTTGAATAATTTATAAAGATTTTCTTTTTTTAATAAATCTAATTCCACAATTTCTACAGAAACATCGCATTCTTTTTTTAAATCTTCTAATCTTTCTTTTCTTCTAGCTACTAGAATTAAATCAATGTTTTTACTTGCAAGATAACGAGCCATATCTCGCCCTATTCCAGAACTAGCTCCAGTAATTAATGCTCTCATATTATCTACCTCTTCTTTAGTATAACCTATTATTTTATTTTTAGTAAAGAGAAAAAGAACCTTCTATAAAAAGTTCTTTCTATATATCTTCTTCTACTGTGTATTATCGGTCATGACTGATAAGGAGTTAATTTCTTTCCTTCTTCATCTAATATTGGGTATGCTTTTTGTAAATTAATCGCGTTTTGTTCATTGGTTAATGTAATACTAAAACAAGAGCTTGCTACTTCATTTTCTCCTGTTTGATATAACACAAGTCTCCAATAAGCATAACTGACTCCGATAATTAAACAAATTGCAAGTAATACTCCTATTCCTAATAATATCTTTTTTCTCTTTGTTTCATTTTGCATTTCTTCTACACTCCTATTATTTCTAATATGGTTTCTTTTTTTCTTATAACACCCTAATTTTTATTGTTACAACTCTTCTATTGTTAATATGATTATACAACACAAGTGTTTTATGTTTCAATGAATTTTTTTTGTTAACATTATGAAAAAATTAGTTGCCTTTTTCTTGTGTCTTTTTTATAATGAGGTTAGGATGATTTGTAGAAAAGGAGTTTATATGAAGAAGTTAAAATATTTTCTTGCTTTGAGTTTAGTAGTACTTTTAGCAAGTGGTTGTGAGATGGTTGCTCATTATGAAACTACTATTTCTAGTAATAAAAATGTTACCCAAAGAATTATTATTGCAGTCGATGATGAAATGGTTGAAGGTATGCTTTCTATGGAAAACATGGATGAGGAAGGTACTACTTATACTGAAGATGAAAAGTGGGAAATGGTTGATTCTATGTTTGAAGAAGAAGGCGATTTTGATTACGAAGGATTTACTAAAGAACGATATGAAACACCAGAAGGTCTTAAAGGATATCAATATACTAGGGAATTAGGAAATATTGATGCTCTTACTGGAGATGTAATTACATTTTCTTTAAATGATGGAGATCAAGATGAAGATCTTATTATGTTTCAAAAACGTGGAAACAATTATTTTACAGAGTTTATGGCTGGTGAACCTGTAGACACTAGTGATACAGAGGGATATGATATTACATATAATGTAAAATATATTGTAAATTTACCAAATAAAGCAATTAGTCATAATGCTACAGAAGTGAGTGAAGATGGTAAAACTCTTACTTGGGATTTAACACAAAACTTAGATACAATTTCTTATGAGTTTACTTTTAGTAATAATACTGTGATGTATATTATTATTGGTGTATTAGTTGTTTGTGCAGTTGTAGCATTTGTTTTATTAAATAAGAAAAAGGAAAATTAAAATTTAGAAAATCATCCATAAAAAAAAGCTGTCTTTTGACAGTTTTTTTAACTTATTTTTCTAACAAGTATATGAAATTTACTGTTTTTTTGTTTTGGAATTGTGCTAACTTCTTGGGCAATTTGAGCATGGTACGTATCGGTATCTTGATAGAGATATTTTATCATATTAAAAACCGTTAGTAGTACTTCGTTATTATCATTTATTTGCCCTTTGTAATCACGCTCTTTTAAAAGAGATGCACCATATTCTGTAAGTCGAAGTGAAATTTGATCTTGTAACGAGATTATTTCTAACACTTTATTTTCTTCTGGCGGAAATAGTTTCCTTGTACTAGAATTTACGTCAATAATCATTTTTTCTTTTAATACTTTTGCTCTTTTTTCAAAAAATAAGGAAGAGCCAAAAATATTTATTAGTTGAGTGAATGGGATTGTGATCGTTCCATCCTCTTGTAATCCAGCTATTTTTTGCTCAAAATATTTATCACTTTTTTTATTTAAATAGCTCGTGATTTCTGTATATTCTTTAGGCTTTTGTTTCGAAATACTTTGCCAGTTATTCCACTTTTTTAATCTTTCGACATATTTTTGTTTACTTTCTAAGGCTTTTTGATAATAAATCAACTTTCCTTTTTTTGTTAATTTTACTGTTACAAAATCATTTAAATTAAACTTCATACTTCGACACTCCTCTTTTTTTATTTTAACTATTTTTTTCCAAAGTTTCCATAATTTGTGGTAGCATTTGTTTTTTTCTTGAAACTAAATCTGGAATAAAGGTTCCTTCTTCAATATCTATGATATCAAAACTGTCTTCTATAATATGTTTTGCTTCTGTATTATATAAGACGTAAGAACCATTTTCTACAATATCGGTAATAAATAAAGTAACTGTAGAATAATCTCTTTTGGCTATTTCATCTAGTTTTTCTACATATTCATCGATATTGTCTTTTAATGAATCGAAATCCATAGTTATTACTTGGCTAATTCCTAAAGAGGTATTTCCTACTTTGTAGGATTTGAAATCTTGATAGATTAAGTCTTCGACTGTTAAGCCTTCAATTGAACTTCCTGCTTTTAACATTGAGTAACCATATTTTTTATAGTCTACTCCGGCAATACTAGCAAGATTTTCTACGGCTTCTTTGTCTCTTTCGGTTGTCGTTGGACTTTTCAAGATTAACGTGTCAGAAATAATTGCAGATAACATTAATCCGGCAATTTCTTTTGGTATTTTTATTTTATGTTCTTGGTATAAATAGTATAGAATGGTACAAGTACAACCAACTGGCATACTACGGAAGTTGATTGGAACAGATGTACCAATTGCTCCTAAGTTATGATGGTCAATGATTTCAACAATGTTTGCTTCATCAATTCCTGGAACGCTTTGTTCTAAATTATTATGGTCAACTAAGATAACATCTTTTTTATCATATTTTCCAATATCTGTGATACGAATTAATCCTAGGCATTCGTTCTTTTTATTAAGTATTGGATAATTGGTAAATCCTAGGCGTGTTGCTTCTGCGACAAAGTCTGTTAAGTAATCTAGTTCCTGTACTACAGCAGGGCTTTTATTTATTAAGATTGTTTTTACATAATTACTTAAATTGATAGCATTACAAGTATTGTAAGTGTCCATAGAACTTGAGATAACACTGACATGATTTTCTTTAGCAAGTTCTAGTAAATCTTCTGGTAGGTCAAAGTTGTTGGTTAAAACTAGTAATGAAATTTTGCAGTTAATTCCGTGTTTGATTACTTTGGCACGGTTTCCTACAATTAAAATATCATTTTTGTTTAAAGGTGCACTTTCAATAAATGTTTCACTTTTATAACTTCCTGCAATCATGTTTCCATCGAATTCATCATGGAATTTTAATATTTCTCTTCCGTTTAGGGCATGTAGTAAGTGTTCATAATTTGTATTTAAATGTTCTCTTGATTGTTCAATGAAGAGCATTGCAATTTCTTTTAAAGTAATTAAACTTACTAAACGGTTTTTATCATCAACGATTGGAACTGCAGTGCAATGTTTTTCTTGAATGTAGTCCACTACTTCTTTAATAGAGGCAGTTTCTTTTAATTTTACGCCTTTGTTATAGTGAACATTTCTTAATTGTACTTTTACGTTATTTAAATATTCTGGTTCCTTTATTCCAAAATAGTTTAACACAAATTGTGTTTCTTTATTGATATGTCCAATTACACGTGGACTAGTATTTTCTCCTAACTCATTTTTTAAATAAGACAATGCAATCGCAGAGCAAACACTGTCGGTATCAGGATTTCTATGTCCGAATACTAAAGTTGGTATTGTCTTCATATTAACTCCCCTCTCAACTCATTAACTATACCACAAAGTCTTTTTTTTCGTCAATTTTTTTATTCACTTTTCATTTCAAAAATGATGTCACGTAATTCCATAGCACGTTCGAAATCTAAATTCTTGGCAGCTTCTTGCATTTCTTTTTCGAGATTTCTTACGATATCTGTTTTTTCTTTTTTGGAAATTGTTTTTTTGCTGACTTTTTCTTTGATTTCGTTGGTTACTACTTCGGTAATTTCTTTTTCAATTGTTTTTGGGATTATTCCATGTTCTTTATTGTATGCTTCTTGAATTGTACGACGTCTTTTGGTTTCTGTGATTGCTTCTTGCATTGCGTCACTTATTGTATCGGCATACATAATGACATGACCATGCGCGTTTCTTGCACATCTGCCAATTGTTTGGACAAGACTTCTAGTACTTCTTAGGAACCCTTGTTTATCGGCATCTAGTATGCAAATCAAACTAACTTCTGGAATATCTATTCCTTCTCTTAAAAGGTTAATTCCTACGACAACATCGTAAATTCCCGCTCTTAAATCATGAATAATTTTTAATCTTTCTAGTGTTTTAATCTCGTTATGTAAGTAAGCAACTTTGATATTCATTTCTTTTAAGTAGTTTGTTAATTCTTCGCTCATGCGAATGGTTAATGTCGTGATTAAGACACGTTCATTTTTGGCTTTTCTTTCTCTAATTTCATTTATTATGTCATCGATTTGGCCTTCGGTTTTTTTGACCTCAATCGTTGGGTCTAATAGACCTGTCGGTCTAATAATTTGTTCGACATATTTGCCACCTACTTTTTCTAACTCATAATCTCCAGGTGTTGCTGAAACATAAATGGCTTGATTGATTTTTGACTCAAATTCTTCAAAGGTTAACGGTCTATTATCTAGGGCACTTGGAAGACGGAAGCCATATTCTACTAGTGTTGTTTTTCGCATTCTATCACCATTGTACATTCCTCTTACTTGAGGAAGGGTTACGTGAGACTCGTCAACGACTAGCAGAAAGTCTTTTGGAAAGAAGTCAATTAAACAGGTTGGTGTCTCGCCTGCTTCTCTTAGCGCTAAGTGGCGGGAATAGTTTTCAACCCCACTACAAAAGCCAGTTTCTTTTAACATCTCTAAATCATATTTTGTTCTTTCTCTTAGGCGTTGTTCTTCGATTAGTTTATTTTGGCTTTTTAATTCTTCTAATCTGGTTTCTAATTCGCTTTCTATTCTTCTGATGGCCTCTTGCATTTTTTCATCACTTGTTACGAAGTGACTTGCTGGGGAAATTGTGATACTTTTGACATTTTTGATAATGGCTCCAGTCACTGGGTCAAATTTACGAATTGCGTCAATTTCATCACCAAATAGTTCAATTCTAATACCACTTGTATGTTCGTTTACAGGTACTATATCAATAATGTCACCACGGACTCTAAAGGTGCCTCGATGGAAATCAATATCATTTCTTTCGTATGTCATATCAATTAATTTATTGATGATATCGTTTCTTCTTATTGTATCGCCAATGGTTAAAATTAGCATTTTTTGTTTGTATTCTTCTTTTTCTCCAATACCATAAATACAAGAGACACTTGAAACAACAATCGTATCTGTATAGTTGATTAATGCACTTGTAGCAGAGTGTCTTAGTTCATCTATCTCATCATTAATGGAAGAGTCTTTTTCAATGTATGTATCACTGGATGGGACATAAGCCTCTGGTTGATAGTAGTCATAATAAGAAACAAAGTACTCCACATGGTTATTAGGAAATAGCTCTTTTAATTCTGAATATAATTGACCTGCTAGGGTTTTGTTGTGGGCTAGTACTAGGGTTGGCTTATTTACTTTGGCTATTACATTGGCTATGGTAAATGTTTTTCCTGTTCCGGTTGCTCCTAATAATACTTGTTCTTTTTTTCCTTCGGTTATTCCTGTTACTAATTCTTCTATCGCCTTTGGTTGGTCGCCGCTTGGTTGATACTTTGAAACTAATTCAAACATAATGACCTCCTATTTTTATTTTTTCCTTTTTTATTTAAATTATGTAGACGCATATATTGTATCATGTCTCTACACATTTAAAAAGAATTAAATAGTTGGTAAATCGTTATTTAATTCTAAGTTTATAATGTCATATAAGAAATTCTTTTTTTGTTTTTCGGTAGTTGCATTCTCGTCTAACCAGATGTTTAAGCTGTAATCTTTTTCTGGTTCTTTTAATACGCCTTCTTCAATTAAATAGTAATTATAGGAAGCGTCCTCTTTATAAAAACGGTCTTGTAAAAAGTATATTTGATTATTTATTGATACTTTTATAGAGGATAAATCGATATTTGATTTTTTTGATACGCGAATAACTAATGTATAATGGGTATCTGATATTAAAGTTTTGGTTAATGTCACTTTCATAGGATATAAATATCTTAAGGCTTCTTGGTCTTTCATAGGAACCATCTCATATTTTTGGTATCTTGAAACTGTCACATACGCATAGCTTGTATTCTCGTATGTTTTGGCATAAGCTATGTTATCGTTTTGCCATAAGTTCCATAATGGTACACTACTGATAACTAGAATGCAACAAATTGTTATTTCCATTATTTTTCGCCGAATAATGCGATTAATATATTTCATGTTTTCAACCCCCCTAATGCACAGAAAAAGCAATAATCTGCATTTTGTACGGTATATCCTAACATAAAATCTCTTTAAATGCAAATTATTGCTCTATTATTTCTTTTTGTTTTTCTTGGTATCTGTCTTTAGTTTTGGTAATTCTAAAGGTTCTTCGTTTTTTTCTTTTAGATAATTGATATTATCATCTAATAAATCTTTTTCGATTTCTGACCAATTATCTTCTGGCTGTGTTTTTTCAGTCTTTTCTATCTTTTCCCAAGTATTATTTTTTGTTTTTTCTTTTTTTGGCTTTTCTTTTTCTTCATTGTTCGGAAAGATGATTGCTTCTTCGTTTTCTTTCTCTTTTGTTTCTGTTTCCGCTGGCTCATTTTCTTCTATTTTTTCTTCGTATTTTTGTAATAGTTTTTCTTTGATTTTATCTTTTCTTTTTTGTTCTTCTTGTTTTTTCTTTTTTTCTTTTTGTTCGTAACTTTCTACCTGATTCTTTGATGATTGTAACCGGAAGATTTTTAGAATATCACTGATAATTACTATTAATGCTGGTATGACTACAACAATGAGCCAACCACCTTTTGTTCCTAAAAATTCTTGAACTCTTCCTAACTGAGGTATTTTAAATAATACTTTTCCTAAAACGTTATCGAACGGCACTGCTGCCCCATCATTGGCAAGGTTGTTATCTCCCTTTGTCATATAGGAATAACCGTTTTCATCTTGAATTATTTGTACCACACGATGGGTGATTGTCATTCCTTTGGTTAATGTTGCTGTAGATATAAACGTTATGACATCTCCTTCTTTTATATCTTCTGGTGAGTCTACATTCATATCAAATATTACGTCATATACTTTAATATTCGGTTCCATACTTGGAGAAAGTATTGTATATAAAGAGAATGCTGGTTTGTATGCTTCTCCTTTTTGTGCATATAACTTCACTGATACAAAATAATATAATAAAAAACCTGCAACAATTACTAATATTACTAATATAGTCCAAGAAATTATTCCAGATATAAATTTTAAAATGTTCGTAAAGGAATGAAACCTTTCTTTTTTTGGACTCATATTGAAAACCCTTTCTATCTTTTTATTCTTTTTTATTATATACAAAAATTATGAAAATTACAAGATAACTGAAACGATTTCTAGAAAATAAAAAGCATATTATCAGTCCGAAATATGCTTTTTTATTAATTTGTTTCAACAGCTATTGTTGCTTTAAAGTTTTTACCTTGTTGATAGTTTTGATTCATACCTGTTTCAATAAAGTGATATGTAATTTCATATGTATAAGATGTATGAGCTGGTATTAATAATGTTTGTACTATATAAGATTCGCTGGTAGGACAAGGTTGTTCCCCTTTCACTAGAACGCCATCTCTTCTTACTGAATATACTAATTCACTAGTCGGATTAAATTGATTAATTACATCTTTAAATTTAATACTATATGGCAGTGTTACATCACTTCTGTTATTTATTACTAATTTCTGCGTTTGCGTCCAACCTGGTAATATTCCTGGTGCTTCAATTGCTTGCTGTTCCGAAACAAAGACAATTGGCGTATCCTCTGATGCTGAAATATCTAACATTCCTCCATCTGTTTCCTCACAATTTCTATCACAAGTGCCATTATTATCGAAATCAATATTTTTGTCAGGCTCACCGTCGCCATCCGTATCAATGTTTATATCAGGTTCACCATCACCATCCACGTCAATATTAATATCTGGGAACCCATCACCATTGGTATCGCAGTTCAAGTCACATTTGCCATCGCCATTTGTGTCTTGGTTCATAAAATTGTCATCAGCGTCGCCATCGCCATCCGTATCAACATTAATGTCTGGGTTGCCATCACCATCGACATCAATATCAATATCTGGTTTGCCGTCGCCATCGGTATCAATATTTACATCCGCTTCGCCGTCGCCATCGACATCAATATTAATGTCTGGCCAACCATCATCATCGGTATCACAATTGATATCGCATTTACCATCACCGTTAGTATCTTGATTTGTAAGATTATCATCTGGGTTGCCGTCACCATCTGTATCGACATCAAATGTTGGATCTTTGCTACCTGAGTAGTCAATATCAATATCTGGTTTTCCATCACCGTCAGTATCAATATTTACATCAGGATCGCCATCGCCATCGGTATCGACATTAATATCTGGAATAGTGTCTCCATCAATATCAATATTGATATCTGCATCACCATCGCCGTCCGTATCACAATCTAAATCACATTTGCCATCGCCATCAATATCGATATTGATATCTGGATGATTGTCATCGTCCGTATCACAGTTTATTTTACATGTATTATTATCTTTGATATCTGTATTGGCATAGCCATCATCATTGGTATCAATATTTGAATCAGCGTTTCCATCACCATCAGTATCAATGTTAATATCTGGAGTGCCATCACCATCGACATCGACATTAATATCTGGAATTCCATCACCATCGGTATCACAGTTGATATCACATTTGCCGTCCCCGTTGGTATCTTGGTTTGTTAGGTTATCGTCTGCTACTCCATCACCGTTCGTGTCAACGTTAATATCTGGCTCACCATCTTTATCAATATCTATGTTGATATCTGCATTACCATCGCCGTTAGTATCGATATTGATATCCGTATTGCCATCACCATCGACGTCAATATTTATATCTGGGAAACCATCATCATTTGTGTCACAGTTGATGTCGCATTTGCCATCGCCATTGGTATCTTGGTTCATAAAGTTATCATCTGCATCACCGTCGCCATCGGTATCGACATTAATATCCGGGTCACCATCGCCATCGATATCAATATCAATATCTGGTTTACCATCTTTGTCGTTATCAATATTAATATCTGCATCGCCGTCGCCATCTAAATCGATATCTGTTTCTGGCCAACCATCACCATCAGTATCACAATTTAAATCGCAAATGCCATCATTATTTGTATCTTGATTTGTAAGATTGTCATCTGCTACTCCATCGCCATCGGTATCGACATTAAATATTGGGTCTTTATTATTTCCATAGTCAATATTTATATCTGGGTTTCCATCGCCATCAATATCAATGTTGATATCAGGCGTACCATCACCATCGGTATCGATGTTGATATTCGTATAGCTATTTCCGCCTTGATTAATTAAATTGTAGTCGGCATCGCCATCGCCATCCGTATCGATATTAAATCTTGGAATTTGGTCTCCTTCATAGTCAATATTAATGTCTGGCTTACCGTCACCGTTTGTATCACAGTTTACATCACAGACTCCGTCACCATTGGTATCAATGTTTAAATCTGCAATTCCATCACCATCGGTATCACAGTTCAAGTCACATTTTCCATCGCCATCTAGATCGCAGTTTAATGTACACTTATTACCGCCGCCTCCGATACCATTCATTCTTATATATGCGAATGTTGCACCAAAAACCGCTAAAAATAGTAGCAATAAACAAATAATAATTAATATAATTGTTCTTTTCTTTTCCTTTTGTTTTTCCTCTTCTAGTAGTTCTTTGTATTGTTCTTCTAAATCTGTTTGTTGTTCTGTTGTTTTTGGATTCTGACTTTTCTCCTCGTTCATACTCTCTCCTACTCTCTATTTTTATCTAAACTGATTATAACACAAGAACAAACGTTACACAACAAAAAAACCATCAGTTTCTGATGATTTTCTTTCGCGTATTTTAAAAAATGAAGTGCACAGAAGTTGTGCACTAAGATTTATAACTGATATAATATCTTCCAAGCAATTTATTTGTCATTAAAGGAGGTATTAAAAATGACAAATTATTGTCATCTATCTTATGAG
>DVGF01000042.1 GCA_018712835.1 Candidatus Ventrenecus stercoripullorum | reverse complement strand
TCTTGATAATAGGAATTTACTTCGTACATGTTTACCTCCGTATCATATCCATATTATCAAATCTCATATGAAAAAGCAGGTATATTTCAACCTACTTTATAGATAGTTTCAAACAAACTATCGGAAGAACCTAAATATAGCTAGATATTATTTGTTATAAATTTAGTTATTGGTTATTTCTAGTATGAGTGCATTTAAAAAGCTTCCATTTGGAAGCTTTTTTCTTATTGTTCATCAACATTTATTAATTCGTATTCACGAGTACCAAAGCCTAATTCACTGGCTGCTTCAATTGTATGAACACCATGACGAGATTCGATTCTTTCAATTAACTTGTCTTTTCCTTCGTCATTACTATTATAAACGATATCTAGGCATGCTTGGTCAATGGCAATTGGGTCTAGGCTTGCTAGAACTCCGACATCTTTCATACAAGGTGCTGAAGCATTTCCATCACAGTCACAATCTATAGAAATATTTTTCATGACATTAATATATACAATATTTCCTTTAAAGTGATTTACTACACTTTCTGCTGCGTCTGCCATCGCTTCTAGGAAATGGTCTTGTTCTGGTAGATTATTAAATAATTCTTCTTGTTTGTTAGTTACACCAGCTGTATGGATTAAAGTTTTTCCTTCGGAAGATGCACAGCCAATAGATAGTTGTTTTAAGGCTCCACCGTATCCACCCATTGCATGTCCTTTGAAATGTGATAGTACTAGCATAGAATCGTAGTTTGCTAAATCTTTTCCAACATAGTTTTTCTTTAAAATTTTCCCATTTGGAATATCTAATTCTAAATCTGGTCCTTCGGCATCCATTAAGTCAAAAGGAAAATATTTATCCCATTCATGTTCTTTAATTAATTCTCTATGTTTTTCGGTAGAGTTTCTAGCTCCTTCATAAGCTGTGTTACATTCTACTACGGTACCATTTACTTTTTCGACCATTGGACGGACAAATTCTGGTCTTAAATAGTTTTGGTTTCCTTTTTCTCCAGAATGAAGTTTTACAGCAACTTTTCCTGGTAATTCTACTCCTAATGTTTCATACATTTTTACAATGCTTTCGGGAGTAATTTCACTTGTAAAATATACTTTTGATTTTTCCATATTATATAATCCTTTCTTTCATTTGACATCAAATTATCTTTTTGATAGTATTAGTATACTACTTAAAGTTAACTTTAAGTCAATATTTTTTTGGAGGTAATGTTATGAATATTGGAGAAGTATCTAGAATGGTGAATATGCCTGTTTCTACTATTCGTTATTATGATAATGAAGGATTATTCACTTCTTTAAAGAAAGACTCTGCTGGAAATCGAGTATTTTTGAAGGAAGACCTTGAACAGTTAAAAATTATTGAATGTTTGAAAAAATCTGGAATGCAAATTAAAGAAATAAAGCAATTTATGACTTGGGTAGCTGAAGGAAGTCAAACAATCCCCCAGCGAAAGGAAATGTTTCTTCATCGCAAAGAATTTGTAAAAAATAAAATGAAAGAACTTGAAAAAACTTTAAGTATTTTAGAGTATAAATGCTGGTATTATGAAGAAGCTCAAAAACTTCAAGATGAAAAGAAAGTGCATAATATTCCTGTTTCTGAGATGCCTTTGAGTGTTCAAGAAGGATATCACGCTATTCATGGATAAATATTCTCTACAAAATGTAGAGTTTTTTTGCAAGCTATTTTGCTATAATTTTGATGATGGTGAGAATGTGGAAACATTAGGAATGCGAATTCGAAAATTAAGAGAAAAGAAAAAGCTAACGCAAGAGGAATTGGCTCATAAATTGTATCTTAGTGATAAGACAATTTCTAGTTGGGAAAAGGACCGAACTTTACCTAGTTTAAATATTATTGTTATGTTGAGTGATCTTTTAGATACGACAACCACTTATTTAATTTATGGTGATATTAAAAAATTAGAAGTAGAAACGGAAATAAAGATTCCAATTTCTAAAAAGCAATATGAAGATTTAAAACTTTATTTTAAAGATCATGGTAAATTTATTCGAGAATCGATGCAAGAAGATACTTATTATATCCAAAATATCATAGTTTTTTAACTTATGATATCATTTGCGAATGGCTTCGGATTGGCAAGCGTAATGGCAAAGTCATTTTAAATTATAAGTATTGGTATGATGTACATTGTGATGAATATGAAGTAGAAATTGATGATAAGGAAATGATGGAGAAAATTTTACAAGCCCTTCAATTTGAAGTGATTGCTATTGTTAATAAAACTAGACTTATTTATATGTATCAAGATAAGTATGAAATTTCTTTGGATTATGTGAAAGAGCTCGGTTATTTTATTGAAATTGAAGTAAAGAAATATGATAAAGATATTTTATATGAATATGATGATTTATTAAAACTTGCTCGTTCTTTTGCACTCGATTTAGACAAAATTGATAAAAGAGGCCATCCTTATTATTTATTAAAACGAAAAAACTAGTTTTTTAGACTAGTTTTCTTTTGGTTCAATTACGGCTTTAATTCTTCTTACTCCAGCACTAGAAGACTCTTCTTTTTTGATTTTGAAATGTCCTATTTCTTTGGTGTTTTGAACGTGTGGACCACCACAAAGTTCTTTGGAAATATCACCAATAGTGTAAACTGTTACTAAATCTGGGTAACGTTCGATGAACATGCACTCTGCTCCACTTTCTATGGCACTTTCTTTACTCATAGTTTCATGTGTTACTGGAATTTCTTCTTCAATCCACTTGTTTACTAATTCTTCCACTTGTTTTTTCTCTTCTTCTGTTAATTTATGGTCACAAGGGAAATCAAAGCGAAGACGTTCTTCCGTAATGTTACTTCCTAATTGATGAACAGATGGGCCGATCACTTTTTTTAAAGCAGCATTTAGTAAGTGGGTTGCTGTATGATATTTTGTTTCAATTTCACTGTTGCCTGATAAACCTCCTTTAAATTTTCCTTTGCTTGCTGTTCGAGATTTTTCTTGATGTTCTTTGAATTTTTCGTTAAATCCCTCTTCATCGACTTCCATATTACGAAGGGTTGCTTCTTCTTTGGTAAGTTCGATAGGAAAACCATATGTATCGTATAAATGGAAAGCTGTCTCACCATCAATTTTATTGGAAGACTGAGCTACTTTTTCAAAGATTTTTAAACCTTTTTCTAGCGTTTTAGCAAATTTTTCTTTTTCGCCTTTTAGTACTTCTAAGATTACTTCTTTGTTGTCTTCTAACTCTTTATAATACTTTTTGTATTCTTCGATAAAAGTTAAGGCTAGTGGTGTTGTAAAATCACTACGAGTATCGATACCTAGTTTCATTGCATGACGGATAGCACGACGAATTAGTCTTCTTAAAATATATCCTTGGTCGGTGTTGCTTGGTTTGATACCAGCTGGGTCGGCCGCAATAAATACTGAAGTTCGAATATGGTCTAGAACAATTCGCATAGAAGTTTCGTTTCCTTCATATGGCTTTCCAGCAATTTCCATAAGAGTCTTTAAAGGACGTTTCCAAACACTGGTTAGGTAGTTATCATCTACACCTTCTAACACTGCAACAACTCTCTCATAACCCATTCCTGTGTCGACGTTTTTTTGAGTTAGTTCTGTTATATTTCCATCTTTATCTTGATGGTATTCCATAAATACGTTGTTCCATATTTCTACCCAACGATCATCTTCTGGATCAAAACGCTCTGGAATTTCATCATCACTGCGCCAATAAAAGATTTCAGTATCGCCACCACATGGACCAGAGTCTCCTGGTATCCAGAAGTTATCTTCACGACCTAAGTAAGCAATTCTTTCTTCTTTAATTCCGTGGCTTTTCCAAGCATCTGCAGATACTTCGTCTCTTGGAATTTTGTCGTCGCCTTCATAGACAGTGATGGCTAGGCGTTCTATAGGAATGTTTAAAACACTGGTTAAGAACTCAAAGCTATAGGCAATGCTTTCTTTTTTAAAATAATCTCCTAAGCTCCAATTTCCAAGCATTTCAAAAAATGTATGGTGGGTTTTGTCGCCAACACTATCTAAATCGGTTAAGCGTACGCATTTTTGGTAATCGCATAGTCTTTTACCATACGGATGAGGTTCGCCCATTAAATAAGGGATTAATGGTTGCATACCAGCCGTATTAAAAAGAACGGATGGGTCATTTTCTGGCACGAGTGGCGCGCTTGGTATTTGTTTGTGTCCTTTGCTAACAAAATAGTTAATGTATAAATCTTTTAAATTCATTCTATCACCTTCCTAATTACTTGTTTTAAAATTTCTGTCATTTCTTGTTCTGTTTTATTTTTTATCACATAGTCAAATCCTTCGTAGTTATCTAGAGCATGCTCTGTTTCGTGACTTGCCTCTTTTGGGGTTAAGTCGTAGTTTGCATTCTCGTTTACTACTTTTATTTTTACAGGGTGAAAGGATTTTAACTCTTCTAATTCTTTAGGCATCCTGACATCGGATATAATCACATCATCGACAAAATGAGAATAAATATTTAAATCTTCTTTCATTCTTTCGGTGAAATAGGTATCTTTGTTTAAATGTCTCACATACTCGCCCATTTCTTGTAAGAATGCTCGTGGTTTAGGCTCGCTTATCATATCCCAACCTAAGAAGTCTTTGGCAAATAGTTTGATATATTTGCTATATTCAGTAATGACTACTTTGCGATTTTCTTTTTCCAGTAACTCTTTTAAAATTTTAGCAGTCTGGGTTTTCCCACTGCGGGCTCGACCAGCAATCAAGTATACTTTCATAAATTCTCCCTTTCTAAATAAAAAAGGATAGCACCAAAGGAGTCAGTTAAGACGGTACCATCCTTAATTTTACTTTACTTTTGATAACGGAAACTATCCGGATAAATCTCCTCAAGCAGCAAGATAAATATTTCTTTTATGAACTTCCACCTACCGTTCACTCTCTTTAAAAATACTTTTATTTATCCCTCTTGACTCCTCGATTTCTTAAATATCATATCAAAAAAACTGACAGTTTACAACTATATTTTATGTAATTTTTACTCTCCTTTAGTATTGGTAAGCATCGGTCTTTTTTCAAACCAATTGTATTTTTCTTTAAAGAACTTCCAAACTACTTTAGCTAATGCAATACAAGGTGTACATAAAATCATTCCTATTATACCAAAGAAATGTTCGAATATTAGTAAGCCGACAATAATGGTCACTGGGTGTAATTTCATGGTCTTGCTCATGATAAGTGGTTGTAAGACATTGTTTTCTAGTAGTTGAACAATGATGGCTACGATTAGGGTTAAGAAACCAACCAATGGACTTTGTGAAAATCCAATTATCACGGCAACTGCACCACCAATATATGGTCCAACGTATGGAATTAAATCAGTAATACCACATAATAGTCCGAATAGTACTGGAGCTTGTAAGCCGACAATCCAGAAGCCAATACTATCACAGATAAAGACCATTGTGGCAACCATTAAGGTACCATTGACACTTTTACGAACTTCTGTAGAAATATTGGCAATTAATAAAGATGCTTCAAAGCGATTTTTTTCTGGTAATAAGTGTAATAAATGACCATTGATGGAATCGAAATCGATTAACATATAAATACCAATGACTAGACCAAAACAGATGGTAATCATACTAGAAACAAAACCACTCGCAAAATTCATAATCATCGTTGGTACGGAAGTCATAAGGCTACTAAAGTAACTAGAAATGGTCGTTAAAATACTTTCTTGAATTGCTTGGAAATCAATGCCTTGAATACTTCCTAATTTATCAAAGATATTATTAATAAATACTTCTAGTTCTTTTAAAATACCTGGTAAGTTTGCAATCAAAATTTGTAATTGTTGGTAAATTGTAGGTATTAGGAAACGAATGAATAGCAGCAGAATTAATAAAAATGCTGCATAGACAATAAATGCTCCTAAAGTTCGTGGAATTTTTTTTCTTTCTAGTCTTGTTACTAAAGGATTTAAAATCCACGCTAGGATAAACCCAAGAAAAAATGGTGCTAATACGCTTAGAATATTTAAAATGAAATTCCAAATTCCCCATTCTCTTGCAATGATGGTTACGATTAGAATAATGGCAATAATCATTACGGTATAAAGAAGATGAAGAATTTTTTTTGATAAGCTAATTACATCGTTGACTTCTTCCATATTTAGTTTGTCTTTCTGTTTAAAAAGTTTCATAAAACCGCCCTTTCTTTTGGTTATTATATCACAAAGAATATAAAATTATAAAAAAAAGTGTGTTTTCACACTTCTTATTGACAATTATCTAAATATAATCCCGTCATCTTCTTTGTTTGAACTCAAAGTTTCTGGCGTTGTTGATGGTTCTTCTGCTCTTTTTGGTAAATCGGCAATCTTTGGTAAATCAATTGATGGTTTTACTGGTTTTACAGGTTCTTCTGTTTTCTTTGGCTCTTCTTTTTCACGATTTACATATACAGAACTAAAGACGGTTGGCATAACTGGACGAGGTTTTGCTTCTGGTTCTTCTACCGGTTTTACAGGTTCTTCTTTTTTTACACTCGTTTCTTCTACACGGATTGGTTCAAATACTTGGAAGTTGTTTTCTTTTGTTTCTGGTACTTCTTGTGGTGTAGGTATTTCTTCTTTCACTGGTTCTTTCTTAGGCGTATTATCAATGCTTTCTAATTCTTTACTAATTGCTTCTGCTAGAGCATCAAAATCAAATTCTCTTGTTGCCATATCTGGTTCGTTTGTTTCTACTGGGGATTCTTGTGGCATTTCTTTTGGAGATGGCTCTAGTTCTAAATCACTATTTAATACTACATTGGTAGTTGGTTTTGCTTCAAATACTGGTGCTGGAGCAGGTTCTGGTGTAGGTTCTTCTTTTGCTTCAGGCACGGCTGGTATTTCTTGATGTGGTTCTATCTCAGGAGTCTCGTTATTTACAGACGCATTTAACTCTGTTGCATTCTCAGTTGTTTGAAAAGCAAATTCATCTGTTGTTTCTGGTTTTTCCTCTTCTATCTCTTCTAATTTCTTACGCATTTTTTGGTCTTTTTTTCCAAAAAATAAAACGACTAAAAATAAAACGACTAATATACCAATTATTACAAATAGATAAATTCCAAAATTCTCTATTTCATATAAACTTTCTAAAAAATCCATAATTTAATCACCTTTTATTCTTTTCTATTCTAGAAATAGGATATCACGAATTGTGAGGCTAAGTCAACAATTTTTGATATAATTCATTGTATGCTAAATTTTAAAATTATTTCTTATAACCTAAAGAAAAAGTAAGAAGTTTTTTTTCGTTCTTCTTACTCTATTTTATTCACCAAGCATTTCAAAAATTTCACTTAGGAAAGACTCTTTTTTGTGAGAAGTTTGTTTGGTTTTGGTCTTTCTTTCTTGTTCTGTACTTTCTATTTTTTCTTCGGCAGCTAGCAATTTGTCTAATTCTCCACGGTCAAGCCAAATCCCGCGGCATTCTGGACAATAGTCAATTTCTATTCCCTTTTTTTCTGACATTAACAATGTTACATCTTTACAGACTGGACATTTCATAAAATTCCTCCTTTTCTTTTTAGTATATCAGACTTTATTTGGTTTTTTTCACTTTTCTTTTCTCTTCTTTTTTTCTTTTGGATGTTGGAATAAAGCCTTCTACTAGTTTATATTTTTCACGATTTTTTACATATAAGTATCCAAAAATGGAGAATGTCATCGCCCCAACAAAGTTTACAAATAAGTCTTCCATAGTATCATTTAAACCAATATCTAGGTAACCATCTATCGTGTATTCTTTGATTGTACCTTTGTCATTATAGTAAATTGTTGTATTTTCAATATGGTCAATGTCGACTGGAATATTTTCTCCTTCAGGATTTAATAATACTGAGGAGATGTTTTCTACAATTTGGTCTTTTTGCATGTCGTAACGCATGATTTTATCTACGCCATATTCGAAGAACTCCCATAATACGCCAATGGTCATGGAAAAGCAAAACGCTACTAAGGTTAAATAGAAAGGGCTTAATCTAAAATGTTTTTTCTTATGCTCGTTTAGGATATCAATTAATGAAAAACCAATCGCAGCACATAAAAAGCCATTTAGGGTATGTAATAGTAAGTCCCAGTATGGAAATATGCCATAGAAATTTTGGATTTCTCCTAGTATTTCAGCCGCGAATATAAAAAGTAAAATTACTATTTCTAGTGGAGTTGGTAAATCTATATTCCACTTTTTATCAATGAAAAAAGGAATTAGAAATAAAACTAATGTTAAAAAGCATAAAAATACGGCTTCCCAGTTTCCATGGAGGATTTGGATTATCATGACAATGAATACTAGTAATCTTAAAGTTAAATAAACCGCGATTGTTTTTTTATCAAACTCTTCAATATTTTGTTTTATAAATTTATGCATACTACTCACCTTTTCCTTTTAATTTTTATAAATTTCTTCGTAAATATCTCTCGTTTGTTCTTTAGAAAGTTTTGTTTTGATTGTTTCTTTTGTTTTTTCTGAGAAACCGATGATTGCTTCATTTCCAATGACTAGCATAGGTACTAAATCACTGTTTGTATTTAGGGTTTCACTTACTTTTTCTAGAAATTCTTTGTTTTCTTTCGTGTGCCATACTTCGAAAGCATATAAGTTAAATTCTAGTGTGTTTTCATGGTAGAGTTCCTCTAGAAACTTTATTTCTTGTTCACAGTAAGGGCATCCATCGCCATAAAAGAGATAAATATTTTTCTGGTCTTTTGCCACTTTTACATCTTCAATGGTGGCAGTGGTATTAAAAATACGGTCTTTTTCTACTTTTGTCGATATTTCAATCGAGCTGATTTCTTGTTCTATTTTAGTTGGTATCATTTGGGATTGTTGATCTCTTACCTCTTTTTTATAGAACATGTACCCTATAAAAATTATGGCTAAACCAACTATTGTTACGATCAATATTCCTAATACTATTTTCTTTTTCATACTCTCGGTCCTTTTGGTAACTGATATTTTGTGCTATCTATCCCTTCGATTTCTAGTAATTTTATTTTTTTGTCTATCCCACCATTGTATCCCGTGAGATTGTTGTTTGTTCCTACTACACGATGGCACGGTATTATAATGGAAATGGGATTTTTTCCAACGGCTTTACCCACGGCTTGGGCTGACATTTTTTCTTTGCCAAAATCTTTGGCTACTTCTTCGGCAATACTTTTATAGGTTACGACAGAGCCATAAGGTATTTTTAATAGATGATACCAAACTCTTTCTTGAAAGGCACTGCCAGAGTATTTTAAGGGAACTTCTTTTAATGAAGGATTATTCTTATTGAAGTAATCCTCTAACCATTTTTTGGCTTTTTGAAATACTAATAAATCATTCTTTTCTATTCTTTCTGGTTCTTTTTCTTCATAATGACGTTGTCCTTTTATTTGTAAAGCGGTTAAATACTTGCCATCACTTTCTAATAAAATCATACCCACTGGCGACTCATAATAACTTTTATACTTGGTCATTTGCTAACCACATATAAGAGTGATTGGTATACTCTATAAATCTAATTAAATCGTTCATTGTTAGTGAGATGGTTTTATTATTGACGTTGGGATGGAATAGTACTTGTTTCTCTTTTAGGTCTTCATCTAATAGTACGAAGACTTTTCCTTCTTTGTCATACATGAGACCCATCGGTGTTACGCTTCCCTTTTCTAAATTTAAAATTTGCTTTAATTCTTCTGAATTTGCAAAGGACAATGTTTTACCCGTTACTGTTTTTAATTTTTTAAAGTCAGCTTTTTTATCTTCTTGTAATATAACTAAAATATAAGAACCTTTTTTATCTTTGAGAAATAAGTTTTTACAGCCAATACCTTCAATTTCTAAATGAAAACTTTTGATATCTTCCACAGTATAAGCCTTGGGATGCTCTACTTCCTTGATTGGAATTTCTAGCTTTTCTAGTATTTCATAAAGTGTCATAACTACCTCTTTTCTTAGCGGTTAAAAAGAAAGAACCGGTTACTACTACATATACCGATTCATTTGGTTCATTACTTGTCGGACTTGTTTTTGACTAGGTTTTCTACCCATACTGCTCATCATCACTTCTATCATTTTTTCGTTGATAGGCGGATTTTTTTTCATATATTTTTTCATCATATATCTTGCAACAAAGAAACCAATTATTAGTCCTATAATTAACCCAATTACAATCATTAATATATCATGTAACATTCTAACTTGCCTCCTAACACTTATTATTCTACTAAAAACCCTTTCGTAATGCAAGTATATTTCCATGAGAAAGAAATCTATGATATCCTATATATAGGAGAAGTTGTTATGAAAAAATTTACGACAAATATTTTAAAGGATATTTTATTTCAAGAAGAGAAAATTGATTTACGTACTCCAGATTGCTATTGGGAATGGAGTCTTCTTTCTTATTGCTTGGATTTCAAACAGCAAGAATGGCTTGGTTTAGGTGGGAGTATAACACAAGCAAGTGGTGAAAATTTTAATAAGTTAGCACCAGAGAAACAACAACGTTTTATTGAAGATTATTTTGGGAGTCAAGGTTTGAATTATCAGTTTCTTAGGATGCCGATTGCGAGCTGTGATTTTTCTAGTTCTTCTTATGAATATATTTCTAAGGAAGATGGCAGTGATTTTTCTATTTTAAAAGACTCTAGTGATTTTGGGCCTATGTTAGAGTATTTGAAAGAAAAGAAGCATCTTCAAGTGATTGCTAGTCCTTGGAGTCCACCACATGTTTGGAAAGATAATCACAGTTTATATCAAGGTGGTCAATTGTTAAAAGAATATTATCCAGCGTATGCAAGGTATCTAAGGCAATATATCAAGGAGTATCAAAAGCAGGGGGTTGCTATTTCTTATATCACTTTGCAAAATGAACCTTATGCTAGTCAAGCATGGGAGTCTTGTACCTGGTCTTTATCTTCTCAAAAAGAATTTTTATATCATTATTTGATACCTGAATTTCAAAGAGAACATATTTCTACTCAAATACTTTTATGGGACCACAATAAGGAGAAGTTGTTCGAACACGTAAAGATGCTTTATCAAAAAAATCCAGTGATTACTGGAGTTGCTCTTCATTCTTATAGTGGTCATCATTTTAAACAACTTGATTGGGTTCGTCAGAAATATCCTGAACTGCTTCTTTTGGAAACGGAGTGTTGCTCAGCATTTGAGCCTTATCAAAAGGAGACTTGGCTTTCTTCTGCTGAATATTATTTAGGAGAAATTCTTGGAAATATGCGACATGGATTAAATGCGTTTCTTGATTGGAACCTTCTGTTGGATTTTCATGGTGGACCTAATCATAAGAATAATTTTTGTAAAAGTCCTATCCTTTTGAATGAAAGTGGGACGGATTATATCAAAACTCCTATTTATTATTATTTAAAACATCTAGCATTAATCCCTATTCATTCTAGGGTGATTGAACATAGTATTTATGATGAAACCTTAAGTGCTATCGTATGTGAGGATAAAGAGCAAGATCTTTATTTTGTGCTTCTTAATCGTTCTAATCAGGTAAAAGAAACTTGTATTCTTATTGACGGACAGTTGTTACAAGATTTTTTAGCTCCTCACTCTATTGTTACTTACATTTCAAAAAAAGAAAAGCCACGGCAGTGACTTTTTTTATTTGGCTTCTTCTTGAGCACGAGACTCACGAATGACAATAATTTTGATTGTACCAGGATATTGCATTTCGCTTTCGATTTTTTCTTTCATATCACGGGCGATTTTGTAAGAGGTAGCGTCATCGACTTCTTCTGGTTTCACCATAACTCTTACTTCACGACCAGCTTGCATTGCGTAAGTTTTTTCAACTCCTTCGAAGGAATTTCCGATTTCTTCTAGTTGTTCTAATCTTTTAATGTAGTTATCTAAAGAGTCATTTCTAGCACCTGGACGGGCAGCTGATAATGTGTCGGCTACTTGTACTAATGAAGAAATAATGCTTGTTTGGTCGCAACCACCATGATGGGATGCAATCGCGTTTAAAACAACTTCGTCTTCATGATATTTTTTTGCAATATCGACACCGATATCAACATGACTTCCTTCCATTTCGTAATCGATGGATTTTCCAATATCATGTAGTAATCCTGCGCGCTTTGCTAAGATGATGTTTTCCCCTAGTTCTCCAGCCATTAATCCACATAGTTCGGCAACTTCCATTGAATGTTTCAAAGCATTTTGACCATAGCTTGTTCTAAAATGAAGTTTACCAATTAAGTTTACTAATTCTGGGTCTACTTTTGAAATTCCTAGTTGATAGCAAGCGTTGTTTCCTAGTTCTGTAATCTTATTGTTCATATCTTTTGATACTCGGTCATAGATTTCTTCAATCCGTGATGGATGAATACGGCCATCTTTGATTAATGTTTCAATCGTTATTTTGGCAATTTCTCTTCGTAATGGGTCAAATGAAGATACGACAATTGCTTCTGGGGTATCATCAATAATTAAATCGACGCCTGTCACAGACTCAATCGTTCTGATATTTCTTCCTTCACGACCAATTAAACGCCCTTTCATTTCATCGTTTGGTAATTCAATCGTACTTACTGTCTGTTCTGTTGCAACATCTTCTGAATAACGTTGCATCGATTCGACAATAATATTTTTTGCATATTCATGCGCTGTTAATTTTGCTTCACTTTCTTTTTCTCGAATAAACTCCGCGATTTCTCCAGCCATTTCTTCTTCACAACGTTTCATGATTAAATCATGAGCACGTTCTTTACTGAATTTGGCGATTTTTTCTAACCGTGACATTTCTTCTTTTAAAAGTTCATCTAACTTTTCGTTCTTGGTTTGTAATTCTGTTTGTTTTGCTAATAAATTGTTTTCTTTTTCTTCTAATGTCATTTCTCTTTTTTGTAACATACTGTCTCGTTTATCTAAGTTATTTTCACGTTGTAATAAGCGTTCTTCTGAATCCTTTATTTCTGCTTTTTTTTCTTTGATTTCTTTATCTGCTTCTTGTTTTAATTTATAACTTTCTTCTTTTAATTCTAATAAACGATCTCTTTTTTGTTTTTCTGCTTCTTTTTTTGCTTCTTCTAATAATTTATTAGCTTTTTGTGATATTCCGTTTCCTTTGAAATATATAAATAGGGAGACAACCCCTACTCCAGAAATTAAACCAATGAGCAAAGTTATGATGGGTAGATTAAAAAATTCCATAACTTCTCTCCTCACTATTTCATTTATAGAAAATTAATGTAATTATTAAATATCTACATATTTATTATATAGGAGATTTGTCATATTTACAAGAATAACCCGAAATTTTATTTTTTGCTTTGGCTTGGTATCCCATAAATAAAGGATTTTTTATTTTCCTTTCAAAGAAAAAAGTTGTGATTATCACAACAAATTATTTTTCTTTGTTTTCTGTTTTTTCAACAGTTTTAAAACCATAATGTTCTCTTACTTTGGTTTCGATTTCTTTCGCTAATTCTTTGTTTTCTTTAAGTGTTAGTTTGACATTTTCTCTTCCTTGGCCAATTTTCTCACCATTATAAGAGTACCAAGCTCCTGATTTGTCGACAATATTTAAATCTGATGCAATATCGATTAATTCGCCTTCTCTTGATACACCTTCGCCATACATGATATCGACAGAAGCAGTTTTGAATGGTGGCGCTACTTTGTTTTTAACCACTTTGACATTTGTTTTGTTTCCAATCACTTGGTCGCCTACTTTAATTTGTTCCCCACGACGAACATCTAAACGCACTGTGGCATAGAATTTTAGAGCTCTACCACCTGGAGTTGTTTCTGGATTGCCAAACATTACGCCAACTTTTTCTCTTAATTGATTAATAAAAATCGCGGTTGTTTTGGTTTTGTTAATCGTTCCTGATAATTTTCTTAGGGCTTGGCTCATTAAACGAGCTTGTAATCCTACATGGCTATCGCCCATGTCACCGTCAATTTCTGCTTGTGGGACTAAAGCCGCAACGGAGTCAATTACTATAATATTCACTGCTTCACTTCGAACTAAAGCCTCACAAATTTCTAAGGCTTGTTCCCCTGTATCTGGTTGGGATAGTAATAGTTCGTTAATGTCTACTCCTAAGTTTTTGGCATATACAGGATCTAGGGCATGTTCTGCATCAATAAATGCTGCTCTTCCTCCTGTTTTTTGGACTTCTGCAATGGCTTGGAGAGCAAAGGTTGTTTTACCAGAAGACTCTGGTCCATAAATTTCAATAATTCTTCCTTTAGGATATCCGCCTACTCCTAAAGCGATATCCAATGCTAGAGAACCACTTGATGTGACATCAATTTCCATGTGTTCTCCACTACCAAGTTTCATAATAGCGCCTTTACCGAATTGTTTTTCTATATCGGCAAGGACTTGTTCTAACGCTTTGTCTTTATCTTTTGTATCTTTTGTCGATTTCATATTTTTCCTCCATATTTCTCGTTCAATACCATTTTATAATAGGAAATATCGTTTGTCAATACTTTTTGCGAACAAATGTATCTGTGTGGCTTTTTTAGCAGATTTTTAAAATCTGTATACTAATTTCTATATTTCTGCATGGAAATTTTGGCCAAAAAAAAGAAATGGAATTAATCCAATTTAATTTTATCTTTGCAATTTATAAAATACATAACTCCAGATACGACAGAAAGGATTGTTGCAATATAAATCAATATGTCGGCAACGTAAATTCCATACACTTCAAATGGTAAGTTATAAAAGAGCATCAACGATAACCCGACCATCATGAAGATTGTTTTTACTTTTCCCCATTTACTTGCTTTGATAATCACTTTGTTTTTTGCTGACAATGCTCTTAGGGCATCTACTGCGATATCCCGTGTCACTATTACTACTGGGACAACTACAGAAATAAAGCCATTATAAGCAAGAAGGATTAAGACACCGTTTACTAGTACTTTATCAGCAATCGCATCTAATGTTGCACCAAAATCTGTTAATGTTTTTTCTTTTCTAGCAATCGATCCATCTAAATAATCTGTTACACAGGCGATAACAAAGATAAAGCCTGCGATTGGATAACGAATGTCTACTAAGACTTTATTCATTACTAAAAAGCTTGGTATAGAAATGCCAAATTCATTCCATGGTATCATTAATATTATTAAAATAATTACAGCCATCACGATACGACTGATTGTTAATTTGTTTGCAGTATTCATAAGACACTCCCTTCTACTATGTTCTCTTCTTTTGTTGACAATCTACTTGCAGTAATTTGGAAAACACTCCAAATCATAATTAAAATTACCAATAAAATGGTTACAATGTAGATTGTAAGATTTAATTTCGTTGGGTATTTTTTGGTTGGCTTACTATAGGGAGAAACAATTTTTTCTTCTGGTTTTTCTTTGTTTTGTTCCATTACTTGTTTTTCTATTTCTTTTAAAGGTATTTTTGAAGTATATTCAAACATGTACTCATTGAATTCATCAATAATTTTTTCGTAATCTAAGCCTAAATATTTCGCGTATGTTGTTAAATAGTCCCGTAATTCAAAAATATCTTTAAAGCATCCTATGTTACCATTTTCAATATTTTCTAGTATTACCGCTTTGATATTGATATCTTTGGAGGCTTCTTCAATGCTTACTCCAGAAGATTCACGCGCTACTTTTAGAGAGTTTCCGATTTCAAACAAGATTCTCACTCCTTTAAAGAAAAAAAATAATAACTTATAAGCCTTGTTCTGTACACTTTTAAAGTGCGACAAATATTTATCTACCACTCTTGGTCCGTTGCATCGTTATTATTCCTAGCAACAGCTCCCCTACCATAATTTGGGTTTCTCGCTTGCGGGGTTTACCACGTTCCACTTCCAAGGTTTCCCTTTTCTTCGTCACTTTGGCACTTTTATATCTACTAAAACCATTTGACAGGTTCGTTCGAAGCCGTTAGCTTACGCTACCTTAGGTTATTTGTTCCCTAAGCACAAACACTACAACCATTCCAGGTTGTGCGAGCAAGGACTTTCCTCAACATAACAAGTATGCAGCATTTGTCCAGTTATTATTTTAATCTATTATATACAATTTTTTCTAATTGGCTAATCCGTCTTAGTAAGTCAATGTTGCTAACGTTTTCATCATCAGTTGAACTAGACTCTTCTAATTCTGTTTGTAGTTTACGAATTTGTGCTTTTAATTCACTATTTTCTTGGGTAAGTGTTTGCACATGTTTGTCGTAACTACGGATTAACTTTATAAACTCTGTATAATCTTTAATGATCGTATCTAAAAAATTATCTACTTCCTGAGGGCGATAACCACGAGCATCAATTTTAAATTCTTTTTCGTATATTTCTTCAGGGCTCAATACGATTTTATCATTTAACACACAATCACCTTCTCTTCGCAATAATCATATCAATCAAAGGCGATTTTGTCAATTGGCTATGTTTGGTAAAACTGTTGTTTTCAAGAAAAAAGCAACTATTATTTCAAGTCGTTTGTAATAGTTGCCTATCCGGTAATATGTTAGTACCTATTTGGGTCCACAAAACAGGTCCTTGTGGTACTTCTGTTAAAACTTCTTCCGTTACTATTGGGATATCATCTTGTTCCAAATAAAATTGCGATTGTAATACTTTTGATGCCTCTCTTTCTTCTAAATTTGCTTTTACTGCTTGGTCCATGCGAGATTTTTTTATCTCTTGAACCGCTTTTTCTACCTCACTTTGAGTCTCCTCATATATGGTAAATGGATAAACAGTAAATGTTTTGCTTTTTGCTTCTTCTTCCGTCATGTTTTCATACATATGGATCGTATTATAATTGTCTTCTTTGCTGCGAATTTTTTTAATCGTGCCATTAGGATTTGGAATACCAATAATTGCAATATTTCTCCCATCCATTTTACCAATTCTATATGAATAAGTCGTTGCTTCATTTAATCTTTTTACTTCGTCTAGTGTATAATCTAAAGGCATTAGTTTTTCGTAACATAATGAAACTAATCCATATTGAGTTGAAATATACCAATCTAACCATTCTATTTTTGAACGCCTAATTGTTTTACCAGATAATTTTGTGTTAAAACTGTCTTCATACATTTCTTTTTCTTCTTCAAACATTGGAACAAGATATTTTTTTAACTCTGGATTTTTCATCACACTAATTTCTATAGAATCCTATTATATTTCTTTTGATTTTGAAGTCATTTCTTCTTTTATTTTTTCTTTTAAAGCAAGTTCTACTATTTGCAAGTCTACTTCTCCTATTTTTTCTATTAAAGAATTCATTATTGCGTCACATGGAATCATATTATCACCATATTTAGTATAAAGCTATTGTAAAACTTTTGCTTGCTATTCGACAAGATATGTCAATTAATTTTTCTTGAAGACTTGAAAACTTTTAAAAAAAGCAATTTTATAGTATAATGTTATTAGGTGGTTTTTGTATGCTCTATCCCAATAATATTAAGAAAGCAGCTCATAAGCCTATCAGTTATGCTAATCGAGGTATGGCTTTGGAAAGTTTACTCAATGAAACTAATGAATATTATAAAGAAAAAGATATAGCATTAATTTTTAAAAAGCCCACCCCTATTGGTATCAGTGAAGCTGTTTATACCAGTCATGGAAGAATTATTAAAAATGGCTATTTTAAAGCTCAGTCTACATTAGATTATAATGGTATTTATAAGGGTCATTATGTAGAGTTCGAAGCGAAAGAAACCCAGAATAAGACTTCTTTTCCTTTAGCAAATTTTCATGAGCATCAGCTTGGATATATTAGAAGAGTGATACAGCATGGAGGAATTTGTTTTATCATTCTTAAAATGAACCAACTTATTTATTTTTTTAAAGGAGAAGATTTGGTTCGTTTTCTAGATGAAAATAGCCGTAAGAGTATTCCTTACTCTTATATAGAAGAACACGGCATTCTAATCAAAGAAGCTTATCAACCTTCCATTGACTATTTGAGTGTCATTGATAAAGAATATTTAAAAGGAGAAATGTGATGGCAAAGAAGAAATTGAAATTAAAAAGTGTAAAAGACATTAAAGAAAGTGTTAAGGAAGAAAAAGAAAAAATTCAAACAGATAAAAAGGAAAAAAAGGCAAAGAAGAAGAAAGACCCGAAAAAGCATAAAAGAATTGGCAATATCATTGGAATTTCTCTTATCACTATTGGAATTGGTTTAGCTTCTATTTGTATTGCTTTCTGTCTGTATATTGTATTTACTTCTCCGGAATTTTCTACGGAAAAGTTATATAATCAAGAAGCGTCCGTTATTTATTGGAAAGATGGAACGGAGATGACGCGACTTGGTGATGAAAACCGAGAGCTTAAGAATTATGAAGACTTTCCACAGGTACTTGTTGATGCACTTGTAGCAACGGAAGACTCGAGATTTTTCCAACATAGAGGATTTGATGCCGCGAGATTTTTTGTAGCAAGTCTTGGACAACTCGCTGGTAACAGTGATGCTGGTGGTGCTTCTACTCTATCCATGCAACTTGCTAAGAATAAATTTAACGGAGACGATGCAACTGGTATTACAGGAATTATTCGTAAGTTTAAAGATATTTACATGGCCGTATTTAAGATAGAAAAGAATTATACCAAAGAACAAATCATTGAGATGTATTTAAATTCTTGGTGGTTTGCTGGAGGTGGAACAAACTCTGGTGGTACTTATGGTGTTGAACAAGCAAGTCAATATTTCTTTGGAAAAAGTGTTTCAGACTTGTCTTTACCAGAATGTGCTTTGTTAGTGGGTATGGCTAACAACCCTGTTGTATATAATCCTTATACTTATCCAGAAAATGCAAACGATCGAAAAAATACAGTTCTTAGTTTAATGAACCGTCATGGTTATATTACAGAGCAAGAAATGAAGGATGCTCAAAGTATTGATGTTCGAAGCTTAGTGGTAGCTCAGACTAATACAAGTGAATCTTTTGCATATCAATCTTTAGTTGATTATGTTGTTGAAGAAATTCAGGATAAAGAAGGAATTAATATTCGTAATCAAAGTTATGAGGTGTATACTACTTTCGATAAAAATATTCAAGATATTGTTAACGCAATGCAAAATGGTGATGCAGTTACTTGGAGAGATGACAAAGTTCAAGTTGCAGCAGCTGTTACTTCCGTGAGTGATGGTTCGATTACTGCTTTAGGACCTGGACGTAATTATGTTGCACTAGGAAACAACCGCGCTAGTGGCGAAGGATTTAGAATGCAACCAGGTTCGACAGCTAAACCTTTAGTAGATTATGGACCACTTATTGAATATAATAATGCTTCGTCTGGTCAAATGTTTATTGACTTTCGATATACTTATAATGATGGCACAGTCGTTAATAACTGGGATAATTCTTATGAAGGTGTTATGACGATGAAGAATGCTTTAGCTGTTTCTCGTAATACAACAGCTTTACAAGCTTTCCATCAAGTTGATCCAAAAAATATTGAAACATTCTTAAATAATTTAGGCATTGATGAAGATAATTATGGTGAAGAAGGTATTTTACAATCCATGAGTATTGGAGGATTTAAAAACGGACTTACTCCTCTTGAAAGCTCTGCTGCTTATGCTGCTTTTTCAAGAGGTGGCTATTATATCGAACCTTATTCTTATTATCGCCTAGTAAATACGCAGACCGAAGAAACAACAGAATATAAATATGAAATGGTTAAGGCGATGAGTGAAGAAACTGCTTATATGATTACTGATATTTTAATGCAAGCAACTAGAGATGGCGTTGGTGGTAATATTAATTCTAGTTTACGTGGAAGTATTGCTTCTAAATCTGGTACAACTAATGTCGATTCTGCTACTGCGGAACAAAAAGGAATTAGCGTTTATGCTACCCCAGACCATTGGGTGAATACATATAATACGGAATATGCTATTTCTATGTGGTATGGCTATGATAAAAAAGACTTAGATAAGGATCACTATTTAACTAGTAGTACAGGTTCAGGTACGCGTGGTCAGATCAGCGCATACTTGGCTAATCGTATTCTTACAAATACAACAAAATTTGAAAAACCATCTTCTGTTGTTAGTGTGACAATTGAAGCAAATACCTTACCAACTAAGAAAGCAAGTGAATATACACCAGACAATATGAAGTATACGGCTTTATTTAAAGAAGGCACAGAACCAAGTGAAACTTCTACTAGATATGCTAAACTAAGTAATGCTTCAAGCGGAAAAAGTTCTGTCAGTGAAAAAACAATTTCTCTTAGCTGGAATGCTGCACCTACACCAGACGCTATTAACACAGATGCAGTAAAAAATGAATTTTCTAATTACTTTAGTAATTGGAAGAAAAACTATAGTTATAGTTATCAATTGTTTGAAACAGAATATATGAGAATTTATAATAATACTTTAACGTCTTCGATTGGTACTTTAGGATATCAAGTATATTTAAAAGATAGCAATGGCAATTTAACTAGTCTAGGATGGACACAAGATACAAATTATAAGTATACTGCTCCAACTGGTGGAGATTATACTTTCGTTATTAAAACTGCTTATAGTATTTTCAAAACAAATCAATCTGATGGAATTGAGATTAAAGCAACTGTAGAAAATACGGGTCCTGGACTGGAAGCAACGGCTAGTACGATTTGTGTAGAACAAGGTTCCACCTTTAATGCTAAAAATGCTGTCACAGTTACTTATAATAAAGAAGATGTAACATCTTCGGCTACTATTACCGCTTCTAATGTAGATACTTCAACAACTGGTACAAAAGATGTTACTTACTCTATTCGATATAATGGAGAACAAATTCAAATTAAAGGAAAAGTCAATGTTAGTACAAGCTGTTCTACTACCCCACCTGGTGAGGGTGATGGTGGAGAAAGCGGGGAGCAACCTTAATGGTTGTTCTTTTTTTAGTTATTTTTAACAAGAAAAAAAAGCCACTTACGTGACAATTTATTTTTGATTATGTTCTTTATAATATTTGCAAAACTCTTGTAATTTACAACGCTCACATTCCGGATGAATGGCTTTACACTGATAACGACCAAATAATACCAATTGGTGGTGTAGTTTACTCCATCTATTTTCAGGAAATTTCTTCATTAATTTTTCTTCTACTTTTCCTACTGAGTCATTTTGATAAGCTAGTTTTAACCGTTTTGATACTCTTTCTACGTGTGTATCTACAGCGATGGCTGGAACATCAAAGATGTTTGATAAGACCACATTAGCTGTTTTTCTACCTACTCCTGGTAGACTTTCTAAATATTTTCGATTACACGGCACATGGCCTTCATAATCAGTAACGAGTCTATTTGCTATTTCTAGTAAATAAGCTGATTTCTTAGTATAAGAACCAACTGAGCGAATGATTTTTTCTATATCTTTTTTATTTGCTTTTGCTAGTGAAAAAATATCATAATTTTCCCATAATACTTTGGTTACTTCATTCACTCTTTTGTCTGTACATTGAGCCGATAGGACGGTCGCAATTAATAGTTCATAATCTTTTTCATAATTTAATTCACACTGAGCACGCGGATACAATTCATCCATATATTCTAAAATTGTTTCTATTTTATCCTTCATCTTCTAACCAATTATAGTCAAATAGTTCTAGACTACTTTCTTTTTCCTTTCTTCTGTTTGTAATCCCCTCTTCTACTTCTGTCATTTTTTTATAACCTTTTTTTTGCCATTCATATAAAATCTTGTCAATATATCTTAAAGAGCTTACGCCATTGTATACGGCTTCTTTTAAGGCACCTTCTACTAATTCTTCGGAAAAACCTTTTTCTAACCAGGCATTAATAATTTCATATTCCATCGGTGAAATATTTCTGCCAAGTTCTTTTTGAAACATATCGAAAATTGTTTCTTTCTTTTTCTTTTGTTCTTTTTGTTCTAAGTTTTCAAACATTGTTCGATAAATTGGTACTAGACTAATTTCTTCACAATGTTTATTGGATTTATCTTTGGATGACTCTATCTCTATTAAATTTAGGGTTAGTAATTGATTAAATGCTTTTAAGGCATCTTGTTCTGTAATATTTAGTACTTCACAGATTTTTTTTACATCAAAAGTCTTATCTGTTGTATCTTCAAAATACATTAATAATAAAAATTCTATTAAAGAGAGATTATTTTTTAATGCCACTTCTATTAAATGTGAGGATAAAGTAAAACGTCTTTCTGTTAAAAATTCAATATTTGGCATAGTTTAACCTTCTTTCTTCAATAAATTTTTTTAATATTTCTTTGTCGTTAGGAATTTCTTTTAAGACAATGGCTTGTTCTATTTCAGTAATGAGACTTCCTAACTCACGACCTTTTAGTTTGCTCAAAGATGCTATTTCTTTACTTGTTAACTCTATATCTTTTCTACTTTTTATTGGCAATGCATCCATCATTTTTTCTAGTCTTTTTAGTGGAAAATGCATGATAATCGCAGATACTCGACAAATATAATATCCATATTGATATAAATTGAGCATATTAATTGTACCACACTTTAGAAGATTATTAATCATTTTTTGTTGTTTTTTTAATTCTTTTTCTATTATGTAATTTTTTTCGGTTTTTATCTGAGCCCATAGTCCTGAGATATCCTCCACATAAACAATTTTTTTGTTTTCAATTCCTAGTTCTTTTAAGAGTTCTAATTTTTTTAATAAAGGAAAGCCATCGGCTAATAGAATTGCATCTAATTCTTTTCTAATTTTTGCTAAAGGAATTTCACTCAAGTGTTTCTTTTCTTTTAAAATCGCTGTTTTTAGTTTTTTATCTAGTTTTAAGTGATACATGGCTGCGAAGCGAACTGCTCTTAGTATACGAATAGGGTCTTCTTTTAAACGAACAATGGGATTGCCAATCATTTTCAATGTTTTTTGTTTTAGATCTTTACGGCCGTTTAGTAAATCAATGATCTCTTCATTTTTATTCATATACATAGAATTCATGGTAAAGTCACGACGACGAGCATCTTCTAGAAGGGAATTGGAATACACTACTTTCTCTAGACGGCCATTTTCATAGGCTTCTTCGGTTCTGTAAGTCGTGATATCGATATTGTATCCTCCCTCTTTCATATGATAAGAGCCATATTCAATACTCCTTTTTGGAGTTCCAAAAATGCTTACTAAGTCTTTTGGGAGTGCATTGGTTGCAATATCAATGTCATTGGTTTTTTTTAGCAAGACATAGTCTCTTACAAAGCCACCTACAATATAGGCCTCAAAGCCATTTTTTTCTATTTCTTTTAATATATTTTTTACAACATTTGGAATCAAGAATATCACCACACTTTTATTATAATATAAATATCTGTTGTCGATGCAAAAAAAAAGATGGTGATTGACACCATTTTAGTGATTATTTTTTATCAGAGCCATTTCTGCTTTTTGATTTTCTAAAATATAGTCTGCCATACTTCCTAGGCCTAATCTTTCTAGAGCTTCGCGGTCGTCTTCTGTTAAATAGTTGCCTGTAAAATTCATTGATATTTGTTTTTTTGGTGCTTCTACATTGGATAAATCCTCAATTTGATTATTGGCTAGATTTAGATATTGTAAAGAAGCTGGAAATTCATAGCCTTCTAGGCTTTTTATTTGGTTGTTATTTAATTCGCAGTAGCTCAAAGCTGTTAATTTATTGAAAGCTTTGATATCTGTAATACCACAGTTGTTTAAAATTAAATCGTTTAGATTTGTCATTTCTGATACGGCGGTTGTATTAATTTCTAAAGCTCCTAAATTATCGACAAATAGCTTGCTTAATTTTGGATAGTTTTTCGTAAATGTTAAGTCTATCTCTTTTGTGTCAGTATCAAAGCCATTAAACCATAATTGTAATGTTGTGATATCTGAAAATAAATCATAACTTAAAAACTCTTCTACTTCTCTCCAGGAACTTTTTACGATATCAAACGCGTGAATACCATCTTCTGAATAGATGCTTAATTTATAGAAATAAGTATGGTTCATGCAGTCTTCATAATCTTGAACAATCACACAAGTAAGACTTGATGAGGCTTCTTGCATACCATTTTCTTCGGTATTTTCTTCTAACCCCTCTTCTACTTCTGGAGTATTTTGGGTGGTGCAACCACTTAATGATAACACGGTAGATAATCCTACTGCACCTAGTACTATTCTTAATTTTTGTAAATCTTTTTTCATAAACTCCTCTTTTCTAAAAGTTAAATATATCCTATCACTCTACTCTTTAAAATACAAGAAAAATTTTTAGCTTTCTTATTTGACAAAGAAAGATTGATTTTATATAATAAGCACACTTTAGAAAGAAGGGGGTTCTTGTGTCTTTGTATCATGATTTATATCCTCATAATCAGCGAGCTTTTACTTCTGTAATAGAACACTTTAAGACAAGTTATAAAACTTGTGTGATTGCCGCGCCTGGAACTGGAAAAACGATGGTAGGTTTGGCTGTCGGTGAACATTTTCAGAAAAAGACATTGTTTGTGACCTATACTAATGATATTATCGAGCAAACCAAAGAAACAATGGAACGTTTTTCTCTAGACTTACCTATTCAGTTTGTTACGTATGATAAACTTATTCATATGAGTACGGAAGAGCTTGATAGGTTAGATCCAGAATTGTTAATATTAGATGAATTTCAACATTCTGGTGCTCCTATGTATTCCAAACCAATTGATTATTTGGAAAACAAAAACCCTTTTTTATATGAACTTGGACTAAGTGCTACTCCTATTCGAGATTTTGACTTTCAAAGTTATACGTTAGAAGATGGTTCGACTGTCAAAGGAAAAAAGGATATGGTGGAAGAAAGATTTAACGGAGATATTGCTTATACTTATTCTCTTGCCGAAGCTATGGCGGATGGTATACTGTTTCCTCCCACTTATGTCCGTATTTATCAAGTATTAGATACAACTATAAAAGAATATGAAAGAAAATTTAAAAGACGTTATAACGGAGTTATTCCTAAAGACATTGAGGGTGCTTTAAAGCGACTTGCCAGACTTAGTAATAACATGAAAAATATTTTAAAGAAGTATATCTCGAATGGTAAAGTGTTAGTATATTCTTCTAATATCAAAGAACTTAAAGAAAATATGGAAAAATTTAAAAGTATTTATCCGAATGCTACTTTTATTGAATATCACACAGGGCAATCTAAAAGCGAACAACAACAAGCGATGGAAGACATTCAAAAGAATACAAATAATCTCACCTTTTTCTTTGTTGTCGATAAATTTTCAGAAGGAATCCATTTTCCTGAGACATTAAGATTTACTGCTGGAATTTTCTTAAGGCCTACCAAGTCTTACCGAATTTTCATTCAACAACTAGGACGATTACTTGGACGTTTTCCTGTTTTAGTATTAGATTTTGTCGACCGAATTGGTGAGACTGGAACAGAATATTTATATTATCAATTTCAAGAGGCATTAAAGAAAAAAGAAGACGCAGGACTAAACATTGATATTCATGACTTTAAAATGATTGAAGAAGCACTGGAAGTCAAAGAGTTATTAGAAGAACTCGACAAACGTTTTTATATGAATACAATTAAAAAATTAGAATATCTTTTAAACAATTTGAGTGTCGAAGAATTACGAGGAATTTCTAGGATTAAAAAGAGGTTCCCGGATGGCAGTCTAATTGGACATTGGTGTGGTAAAAAAATTCCAAATCTTCTTCAAAAGGCAAAGGAAACTCCTTGGGATGAACTTACCATTGAGGAACAAGATGCTCTTTATATTCTTGCCCAAATTGATGAAAAAAGAGGCTACACCTTAGATTTGATTGGAAAACTTCTTTACATCAAAAAAAATTTGAGTGTGGAAGAACTACGAAAAATTCGCAACGTGAAAAAGAAGTTTCCGGATGGTACTGTGATTGAAGCTTTTTGGACAAATATTAATTATACCCTTCTTCAAAAGGCAAAGGAAACTCCATGGAATGAACTTACAGAGGAAGAGCAAGATGCTCTTTATATTGTTGCTCAAATCGATGACAAAAGAGGTAATACTTTAGATTTTGTCGGAAAACTGCTCTACATCAAAAAAAATTTAAGTTGGGAAAAAGCACGAGGAGTTACAAAAGTGAAAAAAACGTTTCCTAATGGTACTGTGATTGGGGGTTGGTGGGGACATTACATTCATAAGTTTCTGCAAAAGGCCAAAGAAACTCCATGGAATGAACTTACTCTAGAAGAACAAGATGCTCTTTATATTGTTGCTCAAATTGATGATATTCGAGGTGACACTTTAGATTTTATTGGCAGACTTCTCTATATTAAAAACCATTTGAGTATAAAAGAACTAAGAAGAATTTCAAATGTTAAAAAGACATTCCCTGATGGTGCTGTAATTGGCTCATGGTGGACGACACAAATTCCAAATCTTCTTCAAAAGTCAAAGGAAACTCCTTGGGATGAACTTACCATTGAGGAACAAGATGCTCTCTATATTCTTGCCCAAATTGATGAAAAAAGAGGCTATACTTTAGATTTTATTGGCAAACTTCTTTACATCAAAAAAAATTTGAGTGTGGAAGAACTACGAAAAATTTCCCAAGTAAAAAAAACATTCCCTGATGGAAATATAATTGGTCAATGTGGGATTCGTTACATTCAGAAGCTTCTTCAAAAGGCTAAAGAAACTCCATGGAATGAGCTTACAGAGGAAGAACAAGATACTCTCTATATTCTTGCTCAAATTGATGACAAAAGAGGTGACACCTTAGATTTTATTGGCAGACTTCTTTATATTAAAAAGCATTTCAGTGCAGAAGAATTAAGAAAAATTACACAAGTTAAAAAGACATTTCCTGATGGTATTGTGATTGGGAATTGGTGGCAAAAGAATATTTCTAACCTTCTTCAAAAATCAAGGGAAATTTCTTGTAATGAACTTACGGAGGAAGAACAAGATGCTCTTTATATTGTTGCCCAAATCGATGAAAAAAGGGGTGATACTTTAGACTTAGTTGGCAGACTTCTCTATATTAAAAACCATTTGAGTATAGAAGAATTACGAGGAATTACAAATGTTAAAAAGACATTTCCTGATGGTACTGTGATTGGTTCATGGTGGAAAAAGGCTTTAAAGAAAAGACTTACTAAAATTATTCAAAAAGATGTTAATGAACTTACAGAGGAAGAACACTATATTTTGGCGATTACGCGGGATATTCTTATGATTTATCAGGATATAGCTTTAGATGATAGTGTGAAACTTGCTTTGTTAAAGAGAAATCAAAAGTAATTGACGAAATGCATACAATTTAGTATAATATCATTGCTTATGAAAGTTAGGCAGCGGGACTATTTATTTATAACGTGTAATTAACTAAAGTTCACGAGTATAATCTGCCATTAGAAAGTGTTTATAATTACTCCCTATTTTATAAATAGTTCAAATAACTTTTTTAAGAAATCATTAGAAAGGAGATATTTATGGCAAGATACACAGGACCTCAATACAAAAAATCTCGTCGTCTTGGTTTTTCAACTTTAGAAAACGGGAAAGAACTTGCACGCCGTCCTTATGCTCCTGGAGCACATGGAACTGACAGACGTAAGAAGTTAAGTGAATATGGTGTACAGTTACAAGAAAAACAAAAAGTACGTTTCATGTATGGGTTAAATGAAAAACAATTCCATAAAGTTTTTGAAAAAGCTTCAAAAATGAAAGGAATTGCTGGTGAGAATTTATTATTCTTACTTGAAAGTCGTTTAGATAACTTAGTATATCGTATGGGATTATCTACTACTCGTCGTGGAGCTAGACAACTTGTAAACCATGGACATATTACTGTTAATGGAAGAAAAGTTGATATTCCTTCTTATACTTGTAAAGTTGGAGACGTTATTGCAGTAAAAGAACAATCTTTATCACATCCAGCTATTTTGGCTAGTTTAGAAGCAGTCAATTCTACAAAAGGTTTTGTTGAATTTGATAAAAACAAAATGACTGGTACTTATGTAAGACGTCCAGATAGAAGTGAATTAAATCCTGAAATTAATGAAGCTCTTATCGTTGAATTCTACAACAGATAAGCATTATAAAATCTATCAGTTATGATGTGAACCCCATTTAGGAGACATCATAAAAAGAACTATTCTTTTAATAAAAATCAAGGGCGAACGAAGTGAGTTCATCTAGACCCTTGATTTTTTATTATTTAATTATAATATTTATTCAAATAAAGC
>DVGF01000041.1 GCA_018712835.1 Candidatus Ventrenecus stercoripullorum | reverse complement strand
GTTTTATAAATTCTGCTATTCCTATTTTTGTATTAATTACCACACATCCATAAAAAAATCACAGCATAATTTCTATAAAAAAGTAGAAAAAGTATTGACAAGTGAATATTTTATATGCTAATATATACATTGTTAATGTTATGCGGATGTGGCGGAACTGGCAGACGCGCTGGTCTTAGGAACCAGTGCCAACGGCGTGGAGGTTCGAGTCCTCTCATCCGCACCAATGACGTATCTGTTCGAACTAACAGATAGAAAAAATCATTCAAGTAGTTGGATGATTTTTTTCTTTGCCCAAAAAACATCATCCAATATTCTAAAAAGAAAGGATGGTGCTTGAAATGAAGATAATTAAAAAAGAATTACGATTTGAGGAAAACTTAAAGAAAAGATTAGAATTTATATGTGATTTCTCAAAGGTTACTCCTACTTTTGTTAATGGTAGCATAAGAAAAATTGAGAAAACCAATATTTCTTATATTGAGCCACATAGAGTGATAGTAAAAGATACTACATTTCTCGTCTTTAACTATTCTAATGATGTTTATATATCCAATCTGACAAAAAAGATAAAATTATCAGAATTAGAAGATTATATAAACAGTATAAAATAGCCAAAAAGTTTGACATTTCTGAAAATCGTGATATAATACTGACAATAAATTAATTATGTTTACTCGCTAGGAGCTGATAATATGTTTGGGGTTTATTTCAAGAAAATATATTGTATTACAGATATAGTCAAGAGATGTCAAGAATAACTTGTGTGTATTCTTTGATGTCTCTTTTTTGTTAGGAGGTTTATAAATTGGTTGAGGAAAAGAAAAAATGTGGATTATATATGAGGGTTTCTACTGAAGACCAAGTACGTGAAGGCTTTAGTCTTCCAGAACAAAAAGAACGATTAGAAGCTTATTGTAAGTTTAAGGGTTATGAAATTATAGATTATTATCAAGATGCTGGAATAAGTGCAAAAACAGGTAATTATAGACCAGAGTTTGAAAGGTTAAAAGCAGATATTAAATCTAAAAAGATAAATACAATTATTTCTTTAAAATTAGATAGATTTACAAGAAGTATTTATGATTGGGAAGAACTTATTACATTTTTAGATGAAAATGATGCTTATATAGATTGTGTTAATGACGATATAAATACAACTACCGCAAATGGTAAGATGATTTCAAGGCTTTTAGTAAGTGTAAGTCAAAACGAAATTGAAAGAACTAGTGAGAGAACAAAAATAGGCTTAGCAGGTGCAATAAAACAAGGTCATATTCCTCATATTGCTCCTTTAGGCTATAAACATGAAAATAAAACTCTTGTAATTGATTATTCTACGAAAGATGTTGTTGTTAGAATATTTGATTTATACTATAATGGCTATTCTTATCAGAAAATAAGTACGTTATTTAATGAAGAAAAAGTTTTAGGTAAAAATAACTGGATAGATTCAACAATACAAAATATTCTTCAAAATGAAATATATAAGGGAGACTTTGTTCACGGAAAGAGAACTAAAACCCCTACTTATTACGAAAATGTTGTAGAACCTATTATCTCTAAAGAAATGTGGGAAGATTGCCAAGTTCAAAAAAAGAAAAACTCAAGGAGCTTTCAAAGAACACTAACCTATTTATATTTACAGAAATTAAAATGTCCTAAATGTAATCGTATTTTAGGTGGTAAAGCTACTACTAAGAAAAATGGAACCCCATACTTCTACTATTATTGTAATGATTGTAAAATATCCATTAAAGAAAATGCTATAAATGAATACTTTAATCAATTTATAAATGAATTAGTAGAATATGATTCTGTTGTAAATCAATTCTTTTTGCCAATGATAAGACAAAGATTTGATGAGCCTAGAGATAAACTAAAATCAGAACTTGACGAACAAAATGCAAAACTTGAACGAATTAGAAAAGCTTATATTAATGGAGCATTTGATTTAGATATATATAATAATGAAACTTCTATTGTAGAAAAAGCCATAAGTAAGTTAAAAGAAGAATTAGAAGCTACAGATTGTGCAGAAGAATTACGATTTACTCCAAAAGATATATTATTAAAACGAGATATTGATTTTCTTAATAGAATGATGATGAATAAGCAATATGAAGAAAGAACAAGAACATGGAAAGATTATACTCGTGAAGAACAAGCTGAACTTATAATGAAATATGTTGATGAAATAAAACTAGCTCTTATAGGAAATGAAGTAATTGTAAATGAAATTAATTTTAGAGATTCTATTTGTAAACCATGTCAGGAGTTATATGATAACGGATATATTGATACAACTAAACCTATGTTACTAGGGAATGTATTAGGAAGTGTTAGATTTAGTAACTATTTGCCAGAGAAAGAATTTGGAGAAATAATAATGAGATTACAGCAATATTATGATGTTCATTTTACAGAGGCAACATATTATTTGCAAAAGCAGATGTTTTGCTTTGATTTTGCTGATAATAAAGCTATTGTTAGAGTATTCCCATTAGAAGACTATTATAAATTAGATCCAGATAATAAAATGGAAGAATATCGATTTGGAATAATTTATATAGATGGAGATGATGAAATTCATGTGGAAGATATCAAAAATGTAGAATCCTACTTCAATGCAATACCAGATGATAGTGAAACAACTATTACTTATAAGAAAGATGAGCCAGTAGAAATTGTTGTGAAGCCAGTTAAATTCTCCAAAGAAGACACTAAATAATTGTTGCAACTATGGGCTATGTTGCAACAATCAAATTAACGTGGCACGTTTTGTTTTTACAAAGTAAAAATGAAAGTGGCGATAGTTAATTTGAATAAATTTTATCCCTTTGGAAGAAAATTTATTGCCTCGCAGAGCCCCCGAGTTTTGATAGTATGTCAAAACTCATAGGGGGTTAGGACTTATGACAGAGTCAAAGTCCTGTGCTTCGAAGCAAATTCAAGGAGGTACTTTTTATGGAACAAGAATTAGCATATTCTTTTCACTTGGGTAGTGATAAAAACAAAAGTAAAGTGGCTAAAAGAACAGCTAAAGGAAACGTATCTGGTACTACTTCTCTATCTAATAATGCTATACAAAATGCAAATGACTTATCTAGAGTTAATAAGCATAATTTAAGAGATTATGATAATAAAAGAGAATTAATTACTACTATATATGGAACTAACGATATTGTAGAAGATGTTAAGCAAGTATATATAGATGAATTTGAAGAATCTCGTATTGAGTTTAATAATAAGCAGACTAGAAATGATAGAAAAATAAATAATTACTTTGAAAAAGCTTGTACATTACAGAATGATATTGCCTGTGAAATTATAATAGAACTCGGAGATATGGACTTTTGGCAGGACAAAGATGATGAATATAGATTCAAAATGATTGATGTATATAATGAGCAAATTCAAGACTTAAATAAAATAGTTCCAAACTTTAAAGTGGCTAATGCAACAATACATTTTGATGAAACATCTCCTCACATGCATGTTGTTGGTATACCAGTAATTGATAATTGTAAAAAAGGTATGAAAAAACAAGTTGGTAAATCTAAAGTATTTACCAAAGAATCATTAACTGTTATTCAAGACAAAATGAGAAATGCTTGTATCAAGTCATACAACAAGTTCTATGGTGTTGATAGCAGACTAAAAACTAAACAAAAAGGTAGAAATAAAGATATTCATGTTAAAGAAATGGATGGTTATAGAAAATTAAAAAAAGAGCAAGAGAAGAATGCAAAAAAACTTAAAGAAGCTAATAACAAGAGTGATAAGCTAAATTATAAGACAGAAGAAATAAATAATATATTAGATAATTTAAAACCATCAACATTTAATAAGAATAATAAGCAAATTTCAAATGAAGATGTTGAAAAAATTAAAAATTATGCTAAAGAAGTAGAAGACACTACTAGAAGTATAAAAGGTGTAAATAATCTAAATGTTATTATTGATAATATTGAACAGAATTATAAAGACTTAGTAAATGATAGAGATAGATTATATTATAGTAATAACGAGAAAGATACCACTATTGCTAATTTAAAAGAAGAGATTGAATTTAAAAACAAAAAAATTAATAAATTAGAGTTGGCATTAGATAAAGTAAAAACGGAATTAAGTAGATTCAAGGATTTTTGGAGAAGATTGATAAAAAGATTTCAAATAAAAATTATGGATGAAAAATTTGAGGATATTCCAGAAGAAAAGAGAAATTATACAATAGTTGCAGAAGACTTAGAAAGAAGCGGAATATTTGATGATAATGATGCAGAAATAGTAAAAAATCCAAGAAGAAAGATACTAACTAAAGATGAACTAGCAGAAATACAGGCGAAAAAAGGGAAAAATAAGAATGACTATAATTTGAATTAAGGAGGGTTCTAAAGTATGTCAAATAAAGATAATATCTATTTTAGTAGAGAAGAGTATAATAAATTAGTGCAGATTATTATAGATAATAAAAACTGTAAAGATGAAGAGATTAAATGTAGAGCTGAACAATTAAATGAAAAGTTTGAAAAATATGTTTATGTATATGAAAAACAAACAGAAGGAAAATTAGAAGAAGGTGTTATATTTAGAGCATATTCAAATGAATTAAAATGGATTGTTCAAGAATGTATGTATTTAGTAAGAAAAAAAGCTAAATTAGATTATTACGAAAAATTAAAAATAAAAGAAAAAAAGGAGAAATAGTTATGAATAGTGAATTACCAAAAACAAAAATAGATGAAAGAACTGGAATTGAATATCATTTAGAAGGAGATTATTATATTCCAAATTTAACAATACCAAAGCAGGAAAAGATAATTCTTAATAAATATGGTAGAATGCGATTAAATTATTTAAAAGAAAATAAAAAAGTTGAATACTCAATAATGTTAATGGATGGAACATTAAATAGCTATTTAAAAGAAATTCAAGAAACTGCAACTGAAAGAGTAGAACAAATAATCAAACAACTAAAAGTCAAAAGTAATTTAACAGAAGATATGAAAAATACAGATATGCTTTATTGGGTTGGTATGATGAATAATTTTAAGAATCAAGCAGAAGAAATAATTTTTAATGAATTAATATATGTATAGGAGATGATGCGAATGAAGAATTTAAGAGAAGTAAAAGATGATTTATTAAAAGAATGGATAGAATTTAGAGGAGAAACAGCATTTTGTGAGATGACTCCTCAAGATAAAAAGTATTGTATTTACTTTGATGAGATTGCAGATAAAATACTTAAGAATGTTCCTGAACAGAATAAGGAATATGTTAAGAAGCAACTAGATCAACTTGATAAAAATTTTATGGACTACTTATATTACTGGAATGAGAAGTACTATAGAAATGGTTTTGCAGACGTAATCGAACTATTAGAATTATAACACTCAGGATGTAGAGAATAAATTGTATTCCCTACGTCCTATTTTATTTTTTATTATTAGTGATTTTATTGTAAAAATCGACTAAAATTGATATAATAGTTTCCAAATAAATATATATTTATAGAAAGAGGAATAAGTATGAACAAAACGAATATGATTTTAATTTGTATTATAATTGCATTAGTTTCAGGAATTATTGGCTTTATAATAGGAATGAATGTTAAAGAAAGTAATGGAATAAATTCAAGTTCAGTAAAAAACGAAGAACAGAATCTTGTTGGAACATATAAAACAAATACGTGGAATGGAAAAGAAGCTATTATTGCATTAAAAAGTGATAAAACAATGATATGCCCAAATGGAAGTGGAACATGGTCATTTGAAGATGGTAAACTTTATATTGAATATGATTACGATTTACCACAGATTTCAGAAGATGGACGACAAGAATATGAAAAATCACATAAAAAACAAGAAGTTACAATTGTAGAAAGTGGTTTGATGCTAAGCGGTCATTTCTTTGAAAAAATAAGTAAATAAGAATAGTAGTATACTGGATTATTAAAGGTGATGTTATTTATGTCAGATAAATTAATTAATAATAAAGAATTAATGAAAGAATGGAATAAAGAAAAAAATATTTTATATAATCCAGCCGACTTAACATTAGGTAGTAGTAAAAAAGTATGGTGGAAATGCAAAAATGGTCATGAATGGGAAGCTGTAATCCATACAAGAGCTAAAGGTGTCGGCTGTCCTTATTGTATGGGAAAAAAAGCGATTCAAGGAGTAAATGATTTTGCAACTTTGCACCCACAAATGTTAAAAGAATGGGATTATGAAAAAAACGATGAGTTAGGAATTAAACCAAATGAAATGTTAGTTGGTTCAGTAAGAAAAGTTAATTGGATATGTAGCAAAGGTCATAAATATGATAGAAGTATTTATGATAGATTACATGGTCGTGGAAACTGCCCATATTGTGGAAATAGAAAAGTTTTACAAGGTTATAATGATTTAGCAACAACTAATCCAGAATTGTTAAAAGATTGGGACTATGAAGAAAATGATAAGTTAGGAATTAAACCGACAGAAATTACTAATGGTGGTAGAGAAAAAGTGTGGTGGAAATGTGAAAAAGGTCATAAATGGAATTCTATTATTAGAAGTAGAATTACAGGAAGTGGTTGCCCATACTGCTCAAATAATCTTGTGAAAAAAGGCTATAATGATATAACTACTACTAACCCTGAATTATTAGAAGAATGGAATTATAAAAAAAATGATAAATTAGGAATTTTTCCATTTCAATTA
>DVGF01000010.1 GCA_018712835.1 Candidatus Ventrenecus stercoripullorum | reverse complement strand
ATGGTAGTGACTAGTGATGGTGAGTATTATGAGAACCCTGATTTTCTAAAGAAATATGAAAGAAGAATAAAGGGATATCAACAAGAGTTATCCAGAAGAAAAAAAGGAAGCAAAAACTATAATAAAACTTTAAAAAAAACAGAAGAACTTTATCGGAAATTTAAAAATGCAAGAAAGAAATATTTAGAAGAAGTTGTATCTAAGATATTAAAAGGAAAAGAAATTATATTAGTCGAAAGATTAAAAGTAAAAGAGATGCTATTCAAAGAAAATAATCCAAAAAGTGTAAGAAAGAGCATTAGCAATGTCATGCTTCAAACAATCTTACAAACAATAGAGCACAAATGTAAATGGAGTGGAAAGACATTTCATCAAATATCTACCTACTATCCAAGTAGTCAAATTTGTAGTGAATGTGGATATAAAGATGCCACCATGAAAGATTATAGAAAAAGAGAATACATTTGTCCAGTTTGTAAGACGAAGATAGAAAGGGATTACAATGCAAGTAGAAATATTTTGCAAGAAGGATTAAGAGAGTTAAAGATAGCATAATCAATAAAATGAAATAAAAAATAGTACGGGGGCGACCCTCGGAAATGTGGTCTCTGTAAAAAGAGAAAAGGAATACCGTGAGGTATTCCAAGGGAAGAAATAGAAAATTTATTTTCTATTGAATTCCTTTTTGTTCTTCTCATAGATGAAGAGTGTTTATTAATATCTCGTTTCTTTTGTCACTATATCTTCTAGGTTCTATATACGTATTACGATACCACTCGTCTATCTCTTTGCTAGTCCATTTTGTCTTTCCAATATAACTTGCAAGGGAGGTAGCAAACTTTATAGGAAGTCTTGCCTTTTCGAAATCTAGAGAGCTACTAAAATAACGAAGTTCAAAAGTCTCTTTTGTAAAACGTATGCATTTTCTTTTTCCAGCAAATTCTTTATTATTTGGAAAATCATTTAGTTCTTGTAATGTAAGGGATTTGTCTTTGTAGATTGGCGATATTAATTCGCCACCATTTAAGTCTGCTGTGGTGATTTTTTCTTCTGGTTCTAAATGGAAGGTATCATAATTTTTATACTTTCCTTTTGGTTTTAATGGAATTTGCATTACACAGGAAAGTTCTACTAAATTAGCTCCACAAAATTCTAATTCATAGCCAAACGGTGCCATAAAAATCTCCCTCGCCTTCTATAGGACATTTATTTTACTAAAATACAGTATAATATGCAAGTTTTTCATTGCCCGACATAGAATTCTCTGATAGAATTATTTTAGGAATGATGCACATGATAACAGTTTTAAAACGATTTATTTGTCCTTTTATCTGTTTATTGGTCCTTTTGTTTGTCATTTTAAATCTTGATAATTGGACCAATGTTTTAGCGCGTTTTATTACCAACGATCCGACAATTATTATAGACTCTTCCAATGAGTATCAGAAAGACACCACGTTTTTATTTGTGAAAGCAGTGAATGATTATACTCCTCTTAGTAAAGGAGATATTAAAAATATTTTTTATACGATTGTTAATAATGGTTGGGAAGAATTTACTTTTTATTGTCCTAGTGAATATACAGAGTGTTTAAATGATGTGAAAGAAATTAGTCATGACCAAGATTTGCTTACGCATTTAAATAACTTTGTTCATCCTTATAATGGTTTTTCTAATGTTAAAACTGAGATTAGTCAAACGGGTGAAATTACAGTTCATATAGAATATATTTATACCGAGGCTCAAATAGTGCAAATTAACGAGGAAGTGAATCGGATTTTTAATGAGCTTATTCATGAAGGAATGGATGATTATACAAAGATATTAACTATTCATGATTATATTATCAATCACTCTAAATATGACGTGGAAAGAAATGATAGTGGGGATAGTCGTTACCACTCTTACCTTGCTTATGGTCCTCTTTTGGAAGGATATGCGACTTGTAATGGATATACCGATGCAATGGCGTTGTTTTTAGAAAAAATGAATATTCCAAATTTTAAAGTAGCGATGACACCGGATGATGTTAGCTCTAGTGAAGGTCATGTTTGGAATGCAGTTAATTTAAATGGAACATGGTATCACCTAGATCTTACTTGGGATGACCCAGTTAGTACGGATGGTGTGGATTATTTACAACATAAATATTTTTTGATTACGACGGAACAATTAGAAGAAGTTGACTCTTCTGGGGAAGTTAAAGTTACAGAACATCAATTTAAAAAGAACATCTACGTAGAATTAAAATAAATTCTATTTCTGATGTCCTATATAGTTTATTACTTCATCCATTGTCTTATTGAAATCTTCGTAATTTACATCAAACCATTTTACTGGTAGTTGATGATTGAAAAATGTATATTGCCGTTTTGCATAATGACGGCTTTTTTGTTGGATGTTTTCGATTGCACTTTCTAAAGTACAAAGCCCATCAAAATATTCATACAGTTCTTTATACCCTATTCCTGTCATCAAGGCTTTGCTTCTAATATTTTTATCATAGAACGTTTTTACTTCTTTTAGTAATCCTTCGTCCATCATTTTTAGAACACGGTCATCGATAATTTGATACAATTTTTCTCTGTTGGTTGTTAGGCCAATAAATAAAGCGGGATATAAAGGAATTGCCGGAACGGTTTCTATATCTTTTTTTTCTAGAAATCTTATTAATCTCTTACGATTATTTGGATGAATGGTGCATGTAGAGTCCTTTTTTAAACACAACTCATAAAGTTCTTCGTTAGTAAAATTGGAATAGTCCTTTTTTTCTTCCTCCTCTTTGGGAAACCGATAGTCGTATAATGCTGCTTTTAAATAAAGGCCTGTACCACCTACAAAAATGATATTCCTATCTTTATATTTTTCTAGTAGAGCCCGTGCATCTCGTTGATAGTCTGCGACCGTATAATTTTTTTTGACATCTACAAAGTCAAATAAATAATGAGGAACTCCTTCTTTTTCACTTTCTTTAATTTTGGCAGTTCCAATATTTAAATCTTTGTAAACTTGCATCGCATCACAGTTGATAATGATGGCATTGTATTTTTTTGCAAGGGCAACACTCATACGAGTTTTTCCTACTCCTGTAGGGCCAACGACAGCTAATATCATAATATCTTCTTTTTCGTCCTTTCTATGTCTTTTTGGTAACAATTTAAATCCACAAAATCACGGACTGCTTTGGTTATAAGTGCTCCTCCTAATAATATAAGAAAAATAGATTTTTGATCAAAAGTATCATAAAAAGCAATGTTTGAGATACCTTGTTCTAACAATAACTCTACTTTTCTATATTGATGTAATAGATGTACTGTATACAATCCCGTACCAGATATATTTAAAAGTAATCCTCGAAAAAAAGTCTCTGCATATGCTTTTTGATATAATAATCTGTTATTCCACATTGTAATTAGAAGCTCTTCATCATCACGATTTTCTCTTAATTCTTCTAAGCTTTCTTTTAAATTTTTATAACGTTCATATAGTTCCTTCTTCATCTTTTTTGCCTCTTTTCAGAAGGCTATTATATCAAAAGAACAAGAAATATACAAATGATTAATTCATGCTTCGTTTAAACATTCTTTCTAAATCATAGATACTAAATTTAATGATGGTCGGTCTACCATGTGGACAGTTATATGGATTATCACAGGCACATAGTTCGTTTAGTAATTCTTCTTGAGCCTCATGTGAAATATGCATATTGGCTTTAATACTCATTTTGCAAGCTAAAGTAATCGCGATAGACTCATTAAATTTTACAGGATCTATATGAGAAATTCCTCCGACGATTAAGTCGATAATACGGCGAATACTTTCTTCTTCGTACCCTTCTCTTAGCCATGTTGGGTGTGCTTTTATGACAAAAGTATTCATCCCAAATTCTTCGATATCAAAACCTAATTCTTGTAAATGCGGTACTTCTTTTTTGACAGTTAAGAATTCGCTTCCGGAAAGTTCAATAGTAATTGGAAATAATAACTCTGTTGTATGCACTTCTTTGGCTTTTAAGGCTCGCATATTTCTTTCGTAATTTACTCGTTCTTGAGCCGCATGTTGATCGATTAAATAGATGCCTGTTTCATCTTCCGCGATGATATAGGTGCCATGGGCAACACCGACGGGATATAGTTTCAATTTTTTCATTTCAGGATTTACAACGGTTTCTTCTTCTTGGGTATCTTCCTCTCCTCTTACAAAGTCAAAGGTTGTTTGAGTCATATCTTTGTTATACTCTTCTTCCCTTTCTTTTACTATGTTTTCAACTACCTCTGTTTTTACGGGATTTGATACCGGAATTCTTTCGATAGCATCAGGAACTAGAAGAGCTTGATATAAGGCTTTTTTTATAGTCGTTACAATTAGGTCGTATAGTACATCCATTTTTGAAAGTTTTATATCTTGTTTTGTTGGATGAATATTTACATCGACAAGTGTTGGGTCGGTGGTGATTTTTAAAACGACAATCGGATATTTAATATCTGGTTTGTAGGTATAATAGGCATCATTAATTGCACGATTGATATCCATATTTCTTACAATTCGGTCGTTTACAATGACAATCATGTGGTTGCGGTTGCTCTTTAATATTTCTGGTTTGCAGACATATCCATACAAGTCAAAGTCATCTGAAGTGGCACGTACTTCTAACATTCTTGATGAAACTTGTAAGCCGTAAATTTCGTGGATTGTTTTTAGTAAATCGTTTGAGCCACTCGTTTTTACTACTAAAGAGCCCCCATGATTTAGATTGAAAGCAATTTCTGGATGGGACAAGGCAAGGCGTTCTACAAAGGATACACAACTGGCAAGTTCTGATTGGTCACTTTTTAAATATTTTAACCGAGCTGGGGTATTATAAAATAAGTTTGTGATTTTTACAGAGGTTCCTTTTCTAGAATCGCTTGGAGTATTTTCTAGTAGTTTTCCTCCTTCGATAATGATATGAGTTCCTACACCACCATCACTTGTACGTAAATCGGTTTTGGAAACACTGGCAATCGATGGAAGGGCTTCGCCACGGAACCCTAAAGTGTCAATAAAGAACAAGTCGTCATCTTTATAAATTTTACTTGTTGCGTGTCTTTGAAATGCTAGTATGGCATCTTCTTTATTCATCCCATCTCCATCATCGATTACTTCAATCAGTTTTTTACCACCTTCTTCTAAGTTAATTATAATAGACTTCGCATGGGCATCAATACTGTTTTCTACTAATTCTTTGACAATGGAACTACATTTTTCTACGACTTCTCCGGCGGCAATTTTGTTGGCAAGTGTTTCATCCATTACTTTAATTTTTGTCATAATTTAGCCCCCCATGAAAGAAGGAATTACTTCTAAAGCGTATTTTTCTAATCCATATATGGTTAATTCACAGGCTTGTTTGATATAGAAAAAGCCTATTCCTTTTAATACTAATTGACTATTATTTGGTACGTCTAATACAATTTTGTAACTGTTTTTTAAGCGAATATTGTTTTCATATACTTTTTGTAATTTTAAATTGGCACTGCCAAAGAAGGTAATACTATTCTTTTTGTTGCTATTTATTCTAATTAGATTTTCTAAAATTAAGCTTTCGTTTTCTTTCATTTGGTAAGTCACAGGTTTAATTTCTTTTTTATTGTTGGCCAAACGAATTAAAGCATCTTCGGTGTCTAAATAATGATAAGAAAAACCTTGAGAGTCATAAATGGTACCAATACTGAGTTTGATTTCTATAAAATCTAGAGTTGTATCAGGCATTTCACTTACAGCAATATGTCTATTTTCTTCTTCTAACATATCTAAAAGACCATTTAAAAATGTACTTTTGCCAGCATTGGTAATTCCTAGAAAATAAAATCTTTTCTCTTCTCTATTTTCCATAATTTCTAATATTTTTTTCTTGCTTTGTTTACTTGTTTGATTGATAAATAAAATTTGTTCTTTTACACCAAACTCTTGCTGAAGCCAATCCTTTACTTTTTTTAGATAGATACTTTTGGGAATAATATCGCTTTTACTAATGACTAGCATTTTTGGAGCTTTTATACGATGATAATGGTCTAGTGTTTCTTTGCAAATGTTTAAAAAGTCTACGAAGTAAAAGACAAAGCCTTTTTTCTTCTCGATGCAATTTAAGATTTTTGTTTCATCATAAGAAACAGGTAATTTTAAAAACTCTCTGTAATGAATTAAACGAAAGCAACGCATACAATAATCCATATCTAAAGATTTCGTATATCCTGGTGCTTCTTCATTTGTATTTTGTAGTGTGACTCCACAACCTAAACATTTTTTATTCATAGTATACTCCTTTTTCTAGTAATCCACGTTTTTTTAGTCTTCGATAGACAAATCGTTCGAAAACACGGTTCATTTTGGTACTTATTTTTTCTTTGGAACTAATGGGATTTACTAAAATGCTTGTAAAGCCCATACGATTTGCACCTAAAATATCTGTTAGTAATTGGTCTCCTATGCAAGCAATTTCTGTATCCTTAAAAGGATAGATTTCTAGTATTTTTAAGTATTTTTTCTTAAATGGTTTTCTACTGTAGAAAGAACTATCGACATTGCATTTTTCTTTGAATGGTTGCACTCTTTTTTTAGAGGCATTGGATAATATAATTACTTTAAATCCTAAATCTTCTAAATATAAGAAAAAGTCTAATAATTTTTTATCTGGCATTACTACATCGATTGGGACAAGAGTATTATCTAAGTCAAATAGCAAGCATTTTATTCCATGCCTTTTTAGTTCAAGGAAATCTATATTATATATACTTTGTTTATAAATATCTGGTCTAAAAAAATCCATCGAATCACATCCCTATCTAAGTATACCATGAAGAACAAAAAGGAAGCAAATAGAAAATAAATTTTCTATTTCTTCCCTTGGAATACCTCACGGTATTCCTTTTCTCTTTTGTTGAGACCACATTTCCGAGGGTCGCCCCCGTACTATTTTTATTTTTTAATTTATTATATTTTTTAAACAAATCATATTTACTAAGTATTTTATCTTTCTTTTTCTCCTCTAACATCTGATTATATAAAAATCTTGTACATCCAATATTTTATGAATGAGTATTTTCTGTTCCTTAGTTGGATAAAGTCGAAATTGATAAGCTTTTGTAATTTTCATATGTTGTATCACCTCTTTGATTAACAAGATTATATAATACGAACACATGTTTGTCAACCGTAAATTGTAGGGTATTGTATTACTTTCCCGTTGTATAAAAAAAATTGTTTACAAAACGAAACAATTTTTTTAAGAATTTGCTTGCATTTTCTTTTGGAACTCTTTGATTACTTCTCCAGCGCGAATTTCATCAGGAACTTCTTCGGCAATAAGACGGTCATTTTCCATCCGTACTTCCATCAAGAATAATTCACTTTCATTTATCGTATCTTTTTCTAAATCACATTCTGCTGCTAAAGCATAAAGATGACCAAAATATTCTAATTCTTCAATGATATAATAATCTTTTCCATTATGAAGTTGTACTATTTTGTCTTTCATAGACTTTTACTCATTTCTAAAGCATGTTCAATGATTTCTTCGCCGGTTGTATAACCATAGTAACCATTTTGATTACTGATTAAAGCTCCAACATTTTCTAGTTTTACGCCTAATTCTTCACATTTTTCTATTAAAGCATCCATATTTCCAAAGAATTTCTCACCATTTGGCAACACAAATTGTTCAATAAATGTACCGTTTTCTTGGCTTGCTAATTCATTTATTAAGCTTACGGCATTGTTGTTAGCCATGGCATCGTACACGTTTGTATAACCTTCTTCGATTCCAGTTAAATCTATTGTTTCACCAGTTTTTATCCACTCATAACTTGGTACTTCTGGAGTCTCTACTGGCGATGCCGGAACTTCAGGTTGTTCAAACACTTTTTTTGTTTCTGTTTCAATAGTTTCACGAAGATTTGAGGTAACTGCTCCTCCCTCTGGTTGTGGTTGAGAGTTTTGGAATAATTTATCCACTTTTTCATTTAAATTCATTATGTTTCCAGCAACGTATCCAATAGATAGTCCTGTTATAACACTTTGAACTTTTGGATTTTTTAAGAAATTATTGATATTTCTAACACCCTCGCGAATTTTTCGGTATCCTTTTTTCTCACCGAAATGACGGTTACCAAAATTCTTTACAATAGTTTTTCCATAATCTATCGCATTATCAATTGGTGTTGGCTCTCCGTTTAGAAATTTCGTAGAAATAATTTTATTACCAAATTTAGCCAAAGAATACGCAATTCTAATGCTACCTAGTCCAGCAATCGTAACACTAGGTATTACAACACTAGCACCTAAACCAACCACAGCACCACCTAAAGCCCAAGGTGCTAATTTTTTTAGGGATAGTAAATATGATTTCATATTTGCTAAATCTTTTTTCTTAGCTTCTCTTTGTTCTATTGTTTCTGGAGTGATTTGGTTTGGATCAAGTCCTAATTCTGCACATAAATCCTCGATCTTTTCAAAATCGCGATAAATTTCTTCGATGTCCATCTTATATTCTTCTAAAGCTTCCATAGAAAGTCCTTTTTTGGCATATTCTTCATAGACTTCCAGATACTTTTGGCGCAAATCAGACATTTCTAATTGATAATGATTATATAATTTTTGAATTTTTTCTTTTATTTTCTCGCATTTTTCAGGATTGCAAGACTCCATTTTTTCTTTATAGAAATCTAATGTGAGCTGAAAATCCGTAACATCTGCGGAAGCACGTTCTATCAAAGTAGTCAATGTTGTTTCTTTACAATATAGTTGAGCTTTGGTTAATTCTTTTTGATTTTCATCTTTGTCTTGTTTATTCGCATTTGTATTTTTAGAGGTTTTCTTTAATGTTTTGCTCGTCACATTGATTCCAAAGGCTTTACATTCTTCTTCTACTGTTGCAAATTTTTTCTTGATTGGCGTCGTTATTTCTATATTTTGTAATTCGAATTCCTTTGTATCTAGCTCTAATTTTTTAAAATGCTCTAAAATTTCATGATTTTTTTTGTCTAGTCCAAATAGCCGGAGTTTGTATTTTTGAAAATCAATTTGTAATCTTTGTCTTATAGTTGCTAGGTTTTTAGTAGTATAAGTAAGAGAATTTTGCTTATAAAATTTTAATCGATCTACAAAATCTTCTAAATCAAGTTCAAATTGTTTTATTAATAGCTCGTAGTGATCTAGTTCTTTTAATAATTCCGCTTTTGATTTTTTTGTAGATTCCTCATTTGGTTGCGATTCAGTCTGAGTGTCTATTTGTTTTGTATCCTCTTCTTTTTTTGCAGAATCTTTTATCTGTTTTTGTTGATATTCTTCTTGCAACGTCAAATATATTTTATGATATTTTTGAATTTTTTCCTCTTCTTGGTTTTGTAATTCTGATGTATCTACTCCTAATTTTTGATAGTATTTTAAAATTTCCTCTAGACTTTTAGAAATTCGTTCAAACCTTCCTTTTAATTCACAATCAATTTTCTGAATCGTTTCTAAACAGTTCTTGTTTTCTTCCAATGGTGTTTGAGACAATTTATCTACCGATTGTTCAAGTTCTTTTAAGAATCTTTCAATGACTTTTATTTTTATATCGTAGCGATCTAAGGCTTCTAGTAGCTCCTGTTTTGTCTTGTTTATTTCTTTTTCTTTTTTCTTATCATTGGAATGACTTTTCTCTTTTGCCGCAAGTTTTTGTGACATCTGTTCTAGTTTAGAGAAGCTACTTTGAATGATTTGCAAAGCTTCTTGAGACTCTTTTTCGAAAATTGTCATATCAAGGTTTAAAGATTTTCCTTCTTCTATAATTCCTTTATACATATTTTGGAGAGCTAGATCCGTTCTTTGATGCATCTTTAAATCTTCTTGTAGTTCTTTTTGGAGATTTTCTAATTTGCTAGGTTTTATGATAGTGCTTTTTTTATAAGAATTCTCTAATTTTTCTTCCATTGCTTTTAACTCTTCTTTTAATTTTGTTAAAGCCTTTAAATACTCTCGCTGTGAACTTTTAGCCGCTTTTCTTTCTTGTTCTTCCTTCGTTGCGTTTGCCACAACTTTTTCCGAAAAATCTTCTAAGCCTTTGGAAATATCACTTTCAAACGAATCCATTTTATTAGATGCCTTTTGATATATAACTTCTTCTTTTCCTTCTTGTTTTTGATGTTTCCATAATTGCTTTTGATAATCATTGATAGCTTCCATTGTTGTTTCTAAAAAATTTGTGATAGCCCGATCTTCTTTAAAATCTACTTTTATCTTATATAATGCATCTTTTAAAGATGTCATTTTAATATTTTCAATATCAGTTCTACCTAATAACAACTTACAAGCAAATTCTAATATTTCTTCTTTTTTGTTAAATTGGTCTACAATCTCGAATAATCTTTCTTTTTTTGCTTCTCCTAACTGTTGTTTTACCTCAGCATAAGTCAATTTCATTATAATACATCCCCCTTTAATAATTTTTCCCTTATTTCTTTTTGAAATATTGGTAACAATTTTTGGATTAAATTTTTATCTGTAATTAATTCTGTCTTTTGATTTATTTCTTTCCAGATGAAGTTATCCTCCGTTGGTTCGTAATCTTTATTTAATTTTGTTGTAAATGCATAAGCTCCATCTTCATAAGAAATTACACTCATTACGATATAATTTTCCTCATTTATCGTAATAATTTTTCCCTCTTTTAACATAAAACCCCCCTTTTCTTGGGAGCTATCCTATCACATTTTAGTCCACTTGTCAAATTTTGTGAAACAAAAGTTCTTATCAACGGGCTTCTATCTTTGTTGTTTTTACTCTTTTTAGAGATTTGGCTCCTACTTTCTTGGCTTGCTGGAGTTCTTTTTTTAACTCCTTATAACGCATTTTATGAATAGCATTATAAGTTAATGTTTCTTTATATTTTTTTAAACATCCTTCATTTTGATAAAACAATTGATATTTTAATATATCCTCTAATTCCATTTTCCATTCATCATTAAAGCTATCAATTACATTAGAGATCCCAAGACAAAGAAAAGTAACTCCTTCTAAAAGAACACCAGTGAGTAGTCCTTGACGTAATGTGTCAAAAAAAAGCTCATCATGATAAAAAACATAAGTTAGTCCAATAGATAAAGCACCTAAATCGATCCCTTTTAATAGCTGTAAAAAAAAGACATGTTTACTTAAAAATTCTTTTTCTGAATCAGAAAGATTTTTTGCTTGATTTCGTAGTTTCTCTTCTAACACTTCTATATTATGTGATGTTTTGGGAATTACAGTATTCTTTTCACTCGCATATTTTAAAATGAGTTCCTTTTCTGTTTCAATATAATATAAAAGATAATTTTCTGCTTCCATATCAGACATACTATGATCTCTCATAAAACCACCACCACACGCTTATCATAACACAAATAACAAGGAACTCTCAATCATGAAAATGTTTTTTTCTCATAAACTTAAATTAAGGAGAAGTGATTTATGTTTTTATTGTCTTTATTACAAAATATGTTATTTTTTACAGGAAGTTATTCGAACAATGTATTTCCTGAACCGTTAAATGAAAAAGAAGAAAAGGAAGCTTTAAGCAAATTGCAAACAGGAGATGAAGAAGCAAGAAATATGCTTATTGAACACAATTTACGATTAGTAGCTCATATTGTCAAAAAGTTTGAAGTACATGATTATGATACGGATGATTTGATTAGTATTGGAACGATTGGACTAATTAAGGGAGTTGATACCTATAAACCAGATAAAAATATTAAACTTACTACTTATATTGCCAAATGTATTCAAAATGAAATTTTAATGTATTTTCGAAGTGTAAAGGGAGAAACGTCTAAAAATATTAGTTTAAATGACTCGATTGGCTATGATAAGGATGGCAATGAAATCAGTTTGATGGAAGTTATTAAGGATAATGGTGAGGATTTTGCTAGCACGTTACAAACCAAAGATGATTTGCTACTTGTCAATGAATATTTACAGTCATTGAATCATCGTGAAAAAGAAATTATTGCCAAACGTTACGGACTTATGAATCAAAAAGAGCAAACTCAAAAAGAGATTGCTGAAGAGATGAATATTTCAAGAAGCTATGTTTCTAGAATTGAAAAACGAGCTCTTACGAAAATATTAAAGGAATTTATTAAGAATAAAAAGCAACAGACTCCTTAATTTTTTCTTCTTGTTAAAGAGCGTCTATAGATGTCTTCTGGTTCATAGGAAATTGTAGTGTAAGGAATTTCTCTTCCAAACAATCCTGTTAAGTCACGGGTTTCTGAATACACATTGGAAACCGTGCTATTTTTTGATGCCATAAATTCATCATATCTTCCTACAAAGGCTCCGGTATCTTTGCGGCCTCTTTTGATATAGGAATTTTCTAATCTACAATTTTCAAATAAAATTTCTCCTAGAAAACTAGCATAAGGGCTTATATAATGGGTTCCTAAAAATGCTCCAACGTAATCTGTATTTTCTGCATTTACCACGAGTTGTCTTAGTGTTAGGTCTTTTACTGTTAAGGATGCTGTATTGGGTAATACAGAAATTAAGCCTGGACCTTCTATTAAGCCGTTTGAAAATACATGATGGTTTCCTAGGATAATCAAGTGGCCAGAAAAAGTTTCTAATGAAACGCTTTGTAACACAAAGTTTTCGATATCTTTTTTTATTTTTGCTACTACGACTCCATTGGGCATTGTTTTTAATTTTTCTAAATCGCTAATATCTTTGATAGATAGAAATGAATTGTAGTACTCCACTCGAGATTTTTTGAAGTTTTCTCTTGAGCTTTGAGGAACATAAATTTTATATTTGCCATAGAGAATTTCTAGATAGGAAGGCACTTTTATATTTCTGACTTGGGTAATTACAATATCTTCTTCTAATACTAATTTTACTTTGTCTTCTCTAGTAGCATTTTTTATGGCTGTTAATAATTGTTCTTCTGTAGAAATTTCTATTTTTTTGATGATCGGGACATACTCGAAGTGCCAGTTTCCATTTTGTTCTATTGTTATTTTTTTTAAACGAGCATGTTCAAATAGATTAACACAAGAGCTACGGTTACAAGTCCTTACTTTTATAGTATGGGGACTTTTTTTCTCTAAAAAGGAAATGGTTAGTTTGCCTTGAAAATTATTTAAGTCTAAGGCATCTATGGTAAAACTTTCTGGAAGATTGCCAATTTTTACTTCTAATATTTTATCTCCTTTTAATATTTTTCTTAAGTCTTCTAGTTCTTTTACACTGGAAATTAACATTTGTCTCATATTCTCACCTTTTTCTTTTTTATAGCATAACACGTTTTTTCTTTTTTGAAAGAAAAAAATGATGAATATTCACGGTTCTTCCGATAGTTTGTTTGAAACTATCTATAAAGTAGGTTGAAATATACCTGCTTTTTATGAATTTAAAATATCTTCTACCATTATTGAAATATCAAAATTGTCTAAAGTTGACATAAACCCTATAAA
>DVGF01000040.1 GCA_018712835.1 Candidatus Ventrenecus stercoripullorum | reverse complement strand
GATGATAAGTCAAGATTAGATGGAACTAAATCCAATCCTTCATTATGATGTAATACAGATTCAAAAGCATTTATATCTTTATCTGTAATAGTTCTTTCCATTAACGTTGCTAATGTAACAGGAATCTCATCGTTATTATGCCATCCCATATATGTTGTCAAATCACCTTGTGGATCAGCATCAATCAATAAAACCTTTTTACCAGCTTTTGCTAATGCAACTCCAAGACTAAACGTTGTCGTTGTCTTACCTACGCCTCCTTTCTGATTAGCAATTGCAATAATTTCACACTTAGGCACTTCTTCACCTCCTTTCATTATCCCACCACTTTTCCACCCAAAAAAAGACAGTTAATTAAAACCGTCTGTTATTAAAAATATCAAATTATATCAAGGGGGTTAACCTTGTGGTATCAACTAAAAAAAATAACCCCATTTTTTAATAAAAATAGCCATTTTTTATCATTTTTTGCTATTTTTTAGTCCTTCTTTAAAAAAACGTGCAAGATCTCGATGCTCGCAAGCCCTTTATTTATAAGGATTTCTCAAAGGGGTTAAATAAATTGGTATCAAGCAATTTATATTGGTACTTGTTGGTATTTTTTCGTTATTCATTACAATCACTTCCTCGTTTTAAATCTACTAAATTATATCATACTTTTCTTGAAAAAGAAAAAGCAGAAAAAATCTACTCTATAAATTGACTATCTTAATATTTATTTTACTACCATAGCTAACTGTAAAACTTGGTAAGCTTTTACATTATTTTGCACTAATGCTCTTTTGATATGGATATCATAAATTTTTCTTTTTATCCATATTTAAAGTACTATAAATTATTGTTTTTGATTTCTAACTTCCATTTATAGTTTTATTTTATCTTATTATTATAATTACGATCTAACACTACCATTCTTGGATCATATTGTTTCATTTCTTGTTCGGCACAATGTCCGATATAGCCATATGTTCCATTAAATTTATCTGGTCTTAGACCATATATAGTCATTCTAGAATGCCCTTCAATTATTAAGTACTTTTTATCATTGCAAGTAATTAATATTACTGGTGGAAACATTGTCTTGGAAACTAATTCAGCACCTTTTATAAATGGTTCATTCGAAACTTCATATATTTCTTTTCCACTTTTAATAGTTTTTGCTGCTTCTTTAGGTTTAGATGTATTATTAGATAATTCGTTCCAATAGTCATAATTAATATAATAAATATTATCTAAATCATTCTTATCAAACTCGACTAAATCCCAATGAGCAATATTCGGAAAATTTTCAAATAATTCCTTTGTTGGATATCCTCTAAACTTGATCATAATATTTTTTCTTTGAACATTTTCATTTTGATTAGAGAAATCGCCGTCCAATATCAATTCCTTTTTATACCCAAGTTCATTTAAAACATTATTTAATTTTTCATTAAATCTTTGTGAAGTAATTTCGCCTTTTAAAAAAGTTAAAATCATTTCACTTTCACTCGAATCTCTCACTTTTTTCATTTCAATTCCTCCCGCTGAAACACTCTCTTTTGAACTACCGAAAATTCCTCGGCATTTTAATTTTTATAAAGTTTATAAGCGCAACCATAAAATAAATATTTGGATTTTCATATATCTTGTTTTAGATATTCATTTCATTTATTTATTGTCTTCTATATTTTTTGTTTCATTAAGAAAGTTATCAAAATCAGATTTGTATAATTTATCTTGTTTTACTTTAAATTTATCATATTCTCTATATGCTAATTCTTGTGCAACCTTAGCAGATATTTTCCCGGCATTATGTAGGATTTCTTTTCCATTAAATTGCAAAAATGCATTTAATTTTTCTACCCAATCTTTCATAGTCATCGCATTATGATTTTCAGCTTGTAATTCAGCATAATCTAAATACATAGTAACAATTCTATTTAAATCCTTTAATTCTTTCCCATTTAAATAGTTTTTTGCAATATCAACATCATATCTATATATTGGATCATCAGGCGAATTTTTCCAAAATAAGTCCAAATGACAAGACTAATTTTTGGTATCAATCATTTCTAAATCTTTAATACTTTGTAAGTAATGAAGTTCTACTTCACTTGGCTTTAATGCAATTCTATTTTTATATTTATCATATTCTTTTTTTGCATGATTTAAAGCTTCTTCATGACTAACTTTTCCAGCTCCTTTTAATATATCTTTTCTATTCATTGTTAGGAAATAATTCAGTTCTTTAATCCAATCTTGCATAGTCATCGTTTTTTCTTCAATCGCTTGTAATTCTGCATAATCTAAATACATTGAAACAATTCTATTTAAAATGTCTAATTCTTTATCTGTTAAATAGTTTTTTGCAACCGAAGCATCTAATAACGTTGGATAATCTCCACTAAATGTAGTTAACCCCATAAAATCTTTATCTCCATCAGCTCTTTCAACTATAATTTCTGCTGCAGTGTGTCCATGTACTGCCCAGTGCATTTTATTTTGAACGGTTTTAAAAAAATCTTGTGTTATCTTAGACTTAGGATCATAATCAACAGAAGTCGCATATATGTCCAATATTTTTCTCCAAAAAACTTTTTCGGAGGATCTAATATCTCGAATTCTTGCAAGTAATTCATCAAAATATAATCCACCACCAGCTCTTTTTAATAAGTCATCGTTCATAGTAAAACCTCTTGTCATATATTCGGTTAATCTTTCATTTGCCCATTTTCTAAAATTTGTGCCAATATTAGATTTAACTCTAAACCCTATAGCTACAATCATATCAAGATTATAATAATTCATATTATATGTTTTTCCGTTTGAGGCAACTGTTCGGAATTTCCGAACAGTTGATAATTCATCTAATTCTTCCTCTTCAAATATATGTTTTATATGCTCTGATATATTGGATTTGCTTGAATTATATAATTTCACTAGTTGTTCTTGATTCAACCAAACAGTATTATCTTGCAATTTAACCTCTATATTATCATTGCCATTTTTATCTTTATAAATAATTATATTGCCATGTTCATTCATTGTTCTCCCTCCCATTTTTAATAATTGATACTATAATAGTAAAGTTGCGATCATTCTTTTTGCTTTTTAATTCAATTAGCATTATATGTTTATTATCAAATTTTTTTAAAATAAAGCAATTTTACTATTTTTTCATTTCGTGTCATTTGATACAACTTAGCCAGTTAGTTAAGCCCATATGTTCTTTATTAGAATCCACCCTATTATATATAATTTCAGTTGCTGTTTGCCCTGTTATTGCATAGTGCAACTTGTTTTGTACTGTCTTAAAAAATTCTTTTGTTATTTCTGAATCTTTGTCATAATCAACGCTACATGAAGAATATATATCAGTAATTTTTTGATAAAATCTTCTTTCACTAGAACGAATATTTCTAATGCGCTCTAACATTTCTTCAAAATAATCTTCACCGAAAATGTAATTAGGATTTTTTAATCTTTCATCATCCATAACAAACCCTTTAATCATATATTCTCTTAAAACTTTTGTTGCCCAAATTCTAAAATTTGTTGCTTTTTTTGAATTAACACGATAACCAACAGCAATAATCATATCTAAATTATAAATTTTAGGTTTTCTTCCGCCAGAACTTATGTCGGAAATTCCGACGGAAGTCTCTTCCTTAAGTTCACCACTATTTAATATATTATTAATATGCTTAGTTATTGTACTTCTTCCCACATCAAATAATTCATAAGACTTTTTACTTTTTCAAGACTGTAACTATCTCTTTTCCCCGCTAATTATACATCTAGTTAGTTGTTTTATCTCATACTTTTTTTATTTTATAAAATATTATCAACTATTACTTTTCCATCTAAATTACAAATATAGCAATCTGGTAACTTCGATTTAATATAATCTAATGCTTGCTTATTATGTTCTATTTTTCTTCCTACAAATACGCCTTCAATTAATGCTACTGGAAGTCCAAACATAATAGCACTTTCTCTATCCGTTGTAGAAGCTTTTCTATGAAATCTTTCTTCTAAAAATTTATTATAGTATCTCGAATCTAAAAATGGTTTTAAAATTTCTTCATCAAATTCAGTATTCCATACATCAGCATAAGATAGTTCTTTTGCATAATCGCTTTCCATATTCAAAATAAATGCTATTTGCCTCTTATCAGAAACTAAGCTTGGTAAAAATGAAACCTCTTTTGTTTTATCTCCCCAGTATGTCCATATGTCATCGTCATTATTGATTCTTTCCGTAAATTCATCAAATTTATGATATGGAACTAATTCACTCATTTCTTTCGCCCCTGGTCCACGGCCTATTGTATAGGTAATAGTAAATCCACTATATTTATTAATATAATCTTTTAATAATATATCCTCTTTGATATTCCACATTCCAACACTATTGCAAATTTTGTTTGCTCTAGGTTCTGATGTGAAATCAACAGATATAAATCCATTATCTAATGTATAGTCAAAGTTTTCTAATTCTCCGAAAATTCCATGTAAAAAGGTGCCTTTTTTTAAAAATACTTCCTCGCCTATTTTATACTTATTTTTTTGAATACTACAATCGTTTTTATAAAACAAGTCAATTTGCTTTAATAATAAGTTTTTAGATTCACCAACAAATTTTTCGTTTACTATTTTTATATATTTTTCTTTTTTCATTTTGATTTGCCACTTCCTTTTTTTAAATTTAATTGATTAGAAAAAATCACAACGATATCATCTAATTGATATCCAATGTTTTGGTAACATTTGTTTGAAGGTATATAATTATAATCAGTAGATAAAACAGGAACAAGACCATTTTTAATTATTATTTTTGTTAATTCATATACCGAGTTGGCCATGTATCCTTTTCCTCTTTCTTCTGGAATAGTATATGCATGTGCAACTTCAGCATAATTATCTACTATTGTATAGTCAATCATTGAGACTATTTTACCAGTTTCATTTTTCCAGACATAAAATGATCCTGATTCAAGAAATCTCTCAGCAAATTTTTCTGCTAATTCATAACTAATATGATTTTCAGGATTTGCTTCGCAACAATCTGCATACCACATTTGTGTAATTATCATTTTATCTTCTTTCTGAGCTTTATCTAAATATCCATCGCATTCTCTTGGTTTTATTGGCTTATGACATACATAACATCCTGATAATTCTTCATTTTGCAGGTTATCGTTTACTGCTGTTAGTTTTGAATATAAAGAGTTTTTACATACGAAAGACGTTAATCCATTATTGCTAAAATATTCTAGACAATCTGTTATTTCTAAAATTTTTTCTTCTGAAATATTATCAATTGACCATAACCATATTGGTTTATGATTTTTTCCTAAAATAAATATATAACTTTCTTCATCACTATATATTTGAGTTTCATCTAAACCTAGATTATGTCCTATTAAAGAAAATTTATATACATCTTTTAAAAATAAGATGTTTTGTAAAAAGGGATTTGTTATACTTATTTGTTTCATACATTCATTACTCCTTCAAATTGTTTCTTTTTGCTTTCAAGTTCTTTCAAACCTTTTTTAGTGCTGACATTCTTTCGTTATTCATTGCAATCATTTCTTCTACAAGTCTCAATAAAGTATTTAAATATATTATTCATGATTTTATTTATTAAATTATCCATTTGAATCATCTTCTTTCTTTGAAAATTTATAATATTCATTTGATACAGTGTTAACCTTATAAATCTATTTCATTATAACATAAAAGAGCAGATTTTGTACCTACTCTTCTATTACAATATTGTTAGTAATCTTTGTTTTATGTAATCATTTACTCATACAAATACATTCTCATATTTTTTTTCGATTACAATTTCATTTGTTCTACTTTTTGTCTATATTCATTTAATTTTGTCATATATAATGCAGTTACTTCTTTACAATAATTCATTGGTTCTACTACATCTTTTATATATCTTTCTAATAACTGTTCTGTTAAATCTATTCCATAGTTCATTTCATAGGTTTCTAGGAAAGAATTTATTTCATTATTTAAGTTTAACAATTTTTCATCATCAATTTCTGATTGCTTGTATAATGTTTTATTTAAACACTTTAAGCTTAAGCCCATTGTTTCTTTCGATTGGATAGCAATCAAATATTCATTCATTAGGCAATCTATTCCATTACTTAATAAAACCATGCCTGTATAATTTGTTTTTTCTTTATCTAAAATTACTTCATTGATACTTGGTGTTTGTTTTAGATTTAATTGTATTCTTCTTTGTTCTAATATACTAGGAGTTAAAATTTTAGTACATACATTGCCTGAAAAGGAATAGCCAGCATTTATATAATTATATTCTTCTCGATCAACCATTCCAATTGTTTTTAAGCTAGGAGCATTTTCTTCTCTGGTTGCAATGTCTACCTCACTCATTCCTAATAAGTTTTTTTCATTTATTTCACAAACTAATAGTAATTTTTTATCCATAAAACTATCCATTATATTATTTGTAAATAATGTTGCTGAGGTATAAGCATGTCCCGTCTTTTTATAATATGCACCTCCTGGAAAAAACTCTGGAAAGTCTATAGCAGTTGCCACGAAGGAAAATGGAAATCCATTTTGGAAATTATCAAATGATGTAAGTGTTTCTTTCCATATTCTAGCAACGGAATGTGCTATTTCTTCTTCTAGACGGAAAAGTTCATTTGACAGTGCTTCTACTTTGCATCCAGTTATAGAGGCATCATGTGAATACTCATAAGTTGGAGGTTTTAAGTTATTAACCACTTCTGGAGATAATAGTTCTTCATTAATCTTATTTCCTATATCATTAGGCCAAGGTAAATCAAATTCTTTTAAAAAACTAGCTACTTTTTCTTTAAATTCTGTGATTTTTTGTTGTTCTATTACAGTAAACATTTTTAAGTCATAATTCTCTAGAGTTTTTTGATATTCTCTTATAATTCTTAATAATTCCTGAGTTTCATTCGCATCACGAAGGTAATTAAAATTTCTCATACTTTTCTTATTCTCCTATCGTACATTTTCTACAACGATTGTTTTAATTATTTTCTTTTGGTTATTATAGCATATATTTTATTTTCCTTAAAATTTTTTCTATTTATTTCTTCTTATTTACGTTATAATATTTTTAAGAAATGAGTGATGTTATGACGAGGTCTACTAAATTGGTTTTTCTTTTTATTATACTTTGCTATTTATGTCCTCTACTTTTCCAAATCTTAGGAAGGCAGTTGGAAGAAAGTACGGGATTTAATGATTATGCTAGAATTACGGATATGGATTATACCGCTGTTTTAATGGATGAAGAAGAAAATGGTGGCAATGTTTTAATTACGGAAAGAATTACTTTTGATGTTCATGCAGCCAGTGAAAATAATCTTTATTGGGAATTATGGAGAGATTTGCCAGAAGATTATGTGGATGGCTTGAAAGTAGATTATAAAGTGAATTATGTTAAGCAAATCCATGAAGACGGGACTGAAACGGTATATGAAGAAAGTCCTGTATTATATTGGGAAGACAGTGATTATACAAGTAGTTTTTATGGACCTGGAAAATGGTATCATAGTAAAGGTCCTTATAATGAAGAAAATCGACGTTATGAATGTATTTTCTTTTATGTAGATGGAATTTACCGGGAACAAATCACTTTTGAAATTCAATATGTGATGTATAATGCTGCTTTAAAATATCAAGATGTTTCTGAACTTTACTTAGCGATGTATTCGGGGAATACTATTCCTTATTTAAAGTCTTTTCAGGGAGAAATTTTAATTCCTAAGAAAGATATGCCACAGGAAGGAAATTATCTTGCGCATACTTATGGAACAAATCAACATGTATTTCCTTTCCAAGAAGACTCTATGAAGTATCCAGGATACTATACTTTTTCTTTTCAATTAAATCAGGAAGATTTGCAGTTTAAGCCTTATAATGAATATCTTGAATTTTCGTTACTTGCTTTTAATGAGGACCGACATATTTTTACTGACTATGCCCCAGATAATGTGTATTCTCAAGATGTTTACTTGGATGAGGCCTTAGCGGAAATTCGAAGATATGACAATTTACCAGAGAAAGCAAAAAAAGATAAAGTCTTTTTCCTTGTTATGACGCTTTTTGTGGCAATTGCTTATTTATGTTATATTTTCTCACAAAGAAAAAAAGTTTTGAAACAACATCAGTTTTATAAAAGTTCTTTGGATATCAAATATTTTCGGGATATTCCTGATAAGTTAGACCCTTGCTTTGCCGCAACGTTTGTATTCTCGAAACGACATAAGAAGGTTCATGAAGCCGATTGCTATTCGGCTCTACTTCTAAGTCTTGTACGAAAAAAATATATTTCTTTAGAAAAGATAGACTCTGAAACTGAATTAGAGAAACAAAATATTCGAATTCGTATTCTTTATACTCCTTCTTTTTCTGTTTCTCTTGAAAATCCTACTATTCCTGCAGATAGTTATGGAAGGCTATTAGAAAATTTAACGGAAAATGAAGAAGCTTTCTTTAATTTAATTGTCAGCTATGCTCAAAATGGAACTATTACTATGAAACAGTTTTCTAATCGACTTCGTAATGGGTATAGTCGTGTTCATTCTTTTATCGAGGCTGTTCATAATTCGATTACCAATATTGGTATTTCTAAGGGATACTTTCAAAAAGCAAAGTATGATGAACTTAAGAGAAAAACTAATCGTCTTGCAAAGCAATCTTTTGTCATTGGACTTATTCTTCTTTTCCTTGGTAATTTTATTCTTTATCACACTAGACTTGATTTAGCATACGGTGCATTGTTTTGGATGAGTTTGGTATTGTTTATTGGAGCACTTTTACTCAAAAAATGGGCAAATGAATACTTACTATTTACTCAAACCGGCGAGGATGAATATGCTAAATGGAAAGGACTTTATGACTTTTTAAATAGTGCAACTTTAATGGATGAGAAAACAATTATTGAATTACCGTTATGGGAAGAATATTTAATATATGCCACCGCATTTGGTATTGCAGATAAAGTCATTAAAGCTCTAGAAATGAGGAATATTGATTTTTCAAATAGTGAACTGTTAAGTAATCCTTATTGTCGTTCACACGCAATTGGTACATGCGGAAGAACTATTTATCGTAGTACATGGCATTCTTCTGGTGCCTCAGGCGGGTTCTTTGGCGGTGGCCATTATGGTGGTGGCGGTCGCGGAGGCGGCGGAGGTGGCGGAGGCCATTAAAAAAGAATAATTCGTTTAGAAAATTATTCTTTTTCTTTTATGAAAAAATCGGCTGTTTCTATCTTTTCGTTATTGATAGAAATAGATGTTCTTAACTCTTCTTTCTTAAATGTTTTATAAATGGTTTTTGAAATAAATTTCTCAGCAAACTTTATTATTTTTTGGTAATCTGGGAGATTGTCTGGAAAGCAAATATTTCCCTTGTTCGGGTGTTTTATCATCCAACATACAGCAGCGAGTGCTGACATAGCAACTGGTGTAATTGTAGGCGTTTGCCAGTAAGAATTTTTTTGTTTTTTTAAATAAGAGAGTTCTACTCTATTCCCTACCCAAACAGGATCAAAATCTTCACCAATTAATAGAACTCCTACGTATTCTGTACCGGCTCTAATTTTCTCTGGATAGACGATTTCTGTTTCTTTAGGATATAGAAATCCACGTGTAATCACACAATCTTTTTCTTCTTTATCCAATGGTTTATTCGGGTCTGTATCAGGATATGTATTTACACGAGATTTTTCTAGATATGTTCTAGAAAGATTACAAGGTCTATAAATAAACTTAACGGTAGGTCGATATAGCACTTCTTCTTTTTCTTGAATGGTTAAAGTATCTGCTATAGTAATTGTTTCTTCATGAGGAACAAGGTACCCTTCAAACCATCCTCCTGGATAATACGTTTTACATTTTTTATCAAAAGCTATCTCTTTATATTCTACAAAACCAGTTTTATTATCTATTATGCGAAATTGTTTGGGTTCTTTTATTGCTTCATGTGTTCCTAATATTTCTGTTGCTTCACTTAGTATTTCAAAAAAGAAAGAGTCAGGAGACCAAGTACTTATCAGTTTGTCTTTTGTATATTCTTCTTCGATTTCTTGATTATCAATATCATTTACATGAACCATTCTTAGTTTTAAAGCATAAGCTAATTGGTTCCACTCTCCTTTTTTGATATAGTTTTTCATTTTTTTGTTTCTAGGAAATTGTTTTTTTACAATATAACTTAAACCGGCTTTTACAAAATGTGAAACTAATCCTGGATTGTTACCATGTTCTAAAATAATCGGAGCCGATATTTTTCCAGCGTATTTTTTCTGCAAATCTTTTTTACGTTGATTTTCTTTTAAAATACTATACCAGTTATCAGGCCAATCGGTCTCGCCGGTATTTAGATACATCACTTTTTCCTTTATACACCATTCGCAGATATCTCGCGTACCAACCGTATCTGCAAAATCGATTAATAAGTCTCCTTCTGTTAAATAGCTTCCAAATATTTCTTTATAATTGACACGAGTAATTTCCGTTACTATAAAATTTGAAGTAATCCCGCCTAAGTTTACAAAAGCTGTGAATTCTTCTTGGTTTGCTGTAATTACGAAATAATTTTGCTCTGGAAAAGAGATTGCTTGACTTACTTTTTCAAAAAAGCTTTTACCTACTGCTCCAAAACCAAACTGAACGATTTTATGAGAAAATGAAATCATTTTTTCCTTCTTTCTATTTTTCTTTTTTTGGCTTTTTAATTTTTATTTCTACTGGTTCTTCATAATTATTTGTCAGGTATATTTTCATTTTTTCTTTTTGGTATTCAAAAAGTATTTTTTGGAGGTCTTTTGAGATATTATTACTTCTGACGATTATTTTTGTAATATGGTTGGTTAAGAAACAATGGGCTGTGGGTAAATCTTGATGGTAAATGTCCCAGCTGTTATCAAAGATACTTAGATTTCTTCGGTAGCGATTTAATCTATTTTTGTCTAATAAAAATACCGGTGGAGCATCTTTGGCAAGGGAAACATTTTTTAATTTTTGAGCACTCCATATTAATAATTTTTTCATTGTTTCGTTATCGATGATTGCTTCTGCATTATAAGGGGAATCTGTTCCATTAAATACTGGAATTGGTCGATATCCATAGGTTGTTAAAGCAAGTCCTTCTTTTATGCTGCAAGTTCCCTCTAAGTCTAGAATAATAGCGGTATCTTTGGCAAGAGAGGCGCCATAATAAATCTTTGGAACTGTGTAGTTTAAAAATTCTGGAGTCTCTTTGATGTGATTTAAACCGACAAACAATACAGGTCGAACCCATTCTACCCATTTGGCATTTTTCGGAGCCCATATTTTATAAATCTCTTTTGGTGTCATTTTATGTCCTTTCTATAATCACTGGAATATCTTGAGCTTGTGAATCAATTCTTGGAACCGGACTCATCCGTGCATAAAATCCGCCATGTTTTTTGTCTATCGCATAGGATCCTAAACATATATGGTATGTTTGTTTTGAAGATGTCTCTAAGGGCTTACTAATGAATTTTTCTTGGGCAATGTATTTTTTAGGATGTTTTTTTACGTCTTTTAATATTGTTTCATACTCCTTTTCTGAGCAAGCTTCTTTTATAGAAATGTTTTCTCCTACTCGACCCCACGCTGGTTTGCAAACGACTTTTTCTTGATGAGAAACTTTTTTTATCTCCATTGTTTTTGGTAATAGTTTTTTCCAAGTATTTATTTTTATGTTATTTTTTTCTAGGGTATCCCAGATTAGTGGAAATCTTTTTGTTTGTGTAAATATGGCAATTGGAAAATTACATGATGGAGTTGTTGTATCAAACAGTCCTTTCCATGTTTTAGGTCGAAATTTTGCAATCCACTCTAAAGGAGTAAAACGGATTATGCTATCTATTTTTTGCTTGTATCCATCTAATATACTATAGGCCTCTTTGTTTTTAAATGTTATATGGTCTACACTACCATAAAGGATTTGATAATTTTTCTTTGATAATTCATCGCCAAGATATTGCATCACTTGTCTGTCATCACTAAAGGAGGTACAGTGTGCCAACATAATTGTTCCGTTTGGTTTTACTTTCTTTTGGATTACCTTTTGCAAATTTTCTCCAAAATCTATACTGGTATAGTTTGGCTTTTTTAGATATTGTATTGCTAACTTAGGCAGCAAAGAACTTTCTGCAAAGCCACCAGGAACATCGCTATTAATTTCGCTAATAACCCACTTGTTATCGATTGTTTGATGAAAATCATAGCGAGTTAAACGAATATGATTTTGAGGATTATAATTTCTCATTTTTTTCAATTCTTTCCAAAGATCTTTAGGTATCTGTAGTTGTTTTGCAAATCTAAGATGATTTTTTAAGAAGAGTTCTACTTCTTCTGTTTCTTGTTCTAATTGTTCTGTTAATGTAGCCACTTCTTCTGCTTCCTCTTTTGTTAGGACTAGGGCATATTCTGATAATGTATTTGCATCTTCAAATTGAGGGTCCCATTTATAGCAATCAAACATTGCATCGATACGATAGTTGTAATAATCAGGAATTTTTATCAACTTCATAATGTATTGCTTCCTTTTATTATTCTTTTATTTTGTTTCTTTTTCTATCCAATTTAAATAATCACTGCTAGTGCTTGTCATATCAAAAATTGCAAACTCAAAACAATCATAACTATGAATTTTTCTGATCGTTTCATATATTTCTTCTAACAAAGATTTTTTTGTTTTTAAAAATACTAAATATTCTTTTTCTGCTTCTCTTTCTCCTTGCCAGTTCCAGGTAGATGAACTTTCAACCACTTGGCAACTAGAAACAAGTTTTTTATCTAGTAACTCTTTTACACTTGTTTCTAATTCATATTTTTTTCCAAAAGCAACTTCTATCATACAATATTCACTTGTCATTTTTATCATCCTTTCTTTATAAAGTTTTTCTGGAATTTCTTACTTCATAATAATCAATAAAATCTTTATGTTATATTTCTATCATATCACACGGAATTAATTTTTTGTAGCATTTATATTGATAACTTTTTCTTTTCTGCATCAGAAAAAAAACTTGAATTTAAAATTATTCAAGTCATTCTAACTATTTCTGTCTTTTTGTTTAAAATTTCATATTTTTTGGCGTATTTTTTTATTTCTGATATTTTCTTTTTTCTTGTTCTTAAATCTTTTTTTGCCCAGCCAAAAAGTTCTATTAAGCCTTTCATGGTCGGTTTGTAATTATATGGTTCTAGACCTATTTTTTGCTTTATATATCTAGTAATTAATCTTTTATAAATTGTTGGTGCTGACAAATTTATGTAATAAACGATGTCTGCCTGTTTTATTCCTTCTATAAAGCACTCTCGTCCTACATCTTCTATAATCCATGATGGTTCTTTTAAAATTTTTAAAAATAAGAAATTGATTTCTTCTGAAGTCCTTTTTATATTTCCATGTTCATCGTCCCAGACAACTTTGTCTAATTCATAGCTTTTTATATTTAATTCATGAGCTAACTTCTTCGCTAAAGTTGTTTTACCACTTCCAACTGGACCGATTATATAAATTTTTTGGTACATTTTAGTTCACTCTTTCCGTTATTTGTTTTTTGATGTAACGAATATCTTCAATAGATTTATCAATATTGAAACGACCATTTCCAACAGGATAAAATACGGCATAGCAAGGATATTTTTTGCCGTGAATTTCTTTTTCAAATTCTTTTTTTCGAACTTGTGATACTGAAATATTCTGATGCAAAAAAATGGAACTTACTTGATTTCCAAGTAAGATAATGACTTTAGGATTTACTATCGATATTTCTTGTTCTAGTAGATGTAAATAGTTTTGAAAGATTTTATCAGGAAGTGGTCTAGCATCTATTTGGGTACATTTTCCTAAATTGGTAATAAAATATTTATGTTTTTTGACGTTTTCATAAACAGTTTCTGCAAATTCTTGAGTCCATTCCGGTCCTTTTAACCTACGAATTTCTTCGTATATTTCTTGATCTAACAGACCAACTGCATAAAATAAATCCCAAATGTTTTTGGTACCAATCCATGGTGCTTTTAAGCCTTGCCAACTTTTTTTGGAGGCAATATTACGACCGGTTGGGTTCATAAATACAAAGCAGATATCTGGATTTGTTTCATAACCACCAAAATAAATGGAGTCTAATTCTTTTGCTCCATATTTTAATTGTAATTTATCATATTTTGGTTTTAGTTCTTCTAATGTCATTTTAACTCACGTTTCCAAACTTTTTAAATGGCAAGAGGATAAAGTTTGTTGTCCCTTCTATCTCGTCTCTTGTAACCTTTCCAAAGACACGACTATCTAAGGAGATTTCACGATTATCTCCTAACAAAAAATATTCATTTTCTCCTAAAGTAACTGGTCCAAAATCAGATGTTTCGCGGTAGCCATATTCATCTTCTATCAAGCTACCATTTATATATATTTTTCCATCTTCACAAGAAATCGTTTCACCTGGTAGGCCATAAACTCTTTTAATAACGACATCATCACTTCCTGAAACTTTTACATCTGCTACGACGATATCGTATCTTTCAATCTCTCCTAGTTTCCATAAAATCATGATTTCGTCGCCTTCTAATGTATCATACATGCTAAGTCCATTTACTCTAATTGGCGTGACTACATAAGCCCGTAATAAAAGAACAACAACAATAATGATAATGTATGGTATAGCTTCTTTTAATAGTTTCAAAATCATCACCTAATTCATTGTATCACGATACCAAAAAAAAACAAAGAGGTTCTAGCGTTATTCGAAGTCTAAACTGTCGATAATAATCTCTTTGGCTTTTTCACATTCTTTGTTATTGTTAATGATTTCATATTCGAGCATGTATACATTTCTACCATTTTGGGAAACATAGTAATCTTTATAATCGTCTTGAAAGTTTATCCATTCATTGTTATTAATCGTTTTTAGGGTATAATGGCCTGCTATATCTTTTTTTAATGAGTTCATCCAATTAGCATTGTTTGTTGTTTCCGTTCTAATTTGAAAGCTACATTCTCCTTGTTTTAAAACACTGTAGGAAGAGGTATTAATATTTTCTGGTAATTCTAAGTAGGAATTGCTTTCAAATATTAGGCCATTTAATGATACTTTGGTTGTACGATTGGCTTTTATAAATGAAGATATTGTAGGTAAAACAAACACGAATAGGATAATAATTAGTATAGGGCCTACTAAGGAAGTCCCACCCTTTTCACGGCAGAGATTGCGAATTTCCATATCACTTTTTTCTTTGTTTTCTGAGAGTATTTTTCTTACTTTTCTAAGACTGTCCGTATAATAAAATTTTTTGAAAAAGAGAACTGGTGCAGAATGGATTGCTAAGTAAATGATAAGTACTCCTATAATATTTTCTGTGCTTGTACTTATTGCATTATAATTGAAAGTAACTACTAGAAGTAATATAAAGTATAGAAGAAATTGTATAATCATGAATAAATATTGTTTGCGATATAATACATAGACTATTCCAAAAAAGAAACAGCAAAAAGATAATCCACCCTGCTCAAAGCTTTCGTAATTTTCGCCAATGTACTCTTTTAAATAGATTTGTTCTTGTTCTTTTCTGTTTTTTTCTTGAAACCAATTTTCTACCGGTGTTTGTTCTTCTTTGGGTGGACTGGTCATTAAATTTTGAGGGTTTATCTCTTGTTTTGGTTCTTCTTTTAACTCTTCTGTAGTTAAAGTTTCTATATCCTGACGTGCTCCACAATAAGGACACGGTACATTCCTACTATTAATTTCTCTCTTACAACTTAAACACTGCATAACACTCACCTTATGGTTATTGTAGCAGATTCTGGTTTCTTTTGGGAATGACTTTTTTTCTTGTTTACATTTTTTTACTAGATGCTAACAACAAAAAAACAAAGGGGTTTCTTCCTTTGCTTTGTGTACTAATTTCTTTCTTTAACTTTATATTCTTTACGCATTCCTTTGATAAAGTTAAGTTTCGCACGACGAACTTTACCTTTACGAACTACAGTAATTTTGTCAATTGTTGGAGCGTTTACTGGGAAAATACGAGTTACACCAACACCTCCAGATTTTTTACGAACTGTGAATGTTTCTGAAATAGAACCACCTTTTTTCGCAATTACTAATCCTTCGAATGCTTGGATACGTTCTTTTTTTCCTTCTTTTACCCAAACGTCAACACGTACTGTGTCTCCTACACGAAATTCAGGAATGTCTTTACGAATATGTTTTGCGTTAATTTTGTCTACTAAATTAGCCATATTCACGTTCCTTTCTATACACTATTACATATCATCATAAATAAGTATTTTAGCGGATGATACATCACTTTTTTATCAAAAGCACTGATATTATAGCACATTCTATAAATTATATGCAAGAGTTTTTAAAAAGAAAAGCTCGCTTTTCGCGAACTAATTGTTTTCTTTTAAGAAATTTAGTGTTTTACGCATTTTTGAGTCGTATTTTAATACATCCATTCCTCCAAATGCATTTACTAATTCTTCTTTAGAAATACCATAATTTTTAGCCATTTCGTCAGCATCTTTTTCTGCTTCTTCATCAGTTACTTCGATTTTTTCTTTTTCAGCAACGGCTTCGATTAAATAACGGTATTTAATTCTTTTGATTGCTTCTGGTTCCATATTTTTATGGAAATCTTCATGACTCATTTTTGTGAATTCCATGTATTGGTCTAATGTTAATCCTTGCATTTTTAATTGACTCTCAAATTGATGCATCATTCTATGAACTTCGTCATCAATAATTTCTTCTGGTAAATCTACTTCCATATTTTCTGAAGCATTTTTTAATACTTCTTCTAAGAAACGATCATCAGCATCTTGAGTCTTTCTATCTTTAATCACTTTTTCTACTTCGATTACTAATTCATCTTGGTTTGTTACTTTGTCATAGCCTAAATCTTTAAAGAAATCTTCATCAATATCTGGTAAAATTCTAGTTTTAATTTCGTTTAATGTAACATGGAATACTACTTCTTTACCAGCTAAATCTTTCACATAATCCTCTGGGAATTTTAAGTGTAAATCTTTTTCTTCTCCAACCTTCATTCCAAGTACTCCTTCTTCAAATCCCGGAATAAATGTATGAGAACCAATTTCTAATGGGAAGTTTTCACCGCTTCCACCTTCTAATTCCTTGCCATCTACTGTTCCTTTGAAATCAATTACAGCAGTGTCGCCATCTTCTACTTTGCCATCTTCTTTGACACGAATTTCAGCGAATTGTTCTCTTAAATGTTCGATTTCATGGTCTACTTCTTCTTTAGAAACTTCCACATCTTCTTTTTTTACTTTTAGGTTTTTGTAATCTCCTAATTTTACTTCTGGTTTTCCAGTAATTGTGATTTCAAATACTACTTTTTCTTCATTAATCTCTTTTACATCGATTGCAGGTTCGATAACTGGTTCTACTTTAGAGTCTTGTAATGCTTTTGTATAAGCATCTTGTACTACGTCATTTGCAGCATCCATATATAAAGATTCGATTCCAAATTTTTCAATGTAAATATTTTTTGGAACGCTTCCTTTTCTAAAACCATCTACTTTTACTTCTTTTACTTTTTTCTTGAAGGCTTTATCTAATGCTTTTTCCCAGTCTTTTCCAGCAATTTCAATTGTTACTACGTCTTTATTTTTTGCCATATTATAAACTTCCTTTCTTTTCTAATTAGCGATTTTTATTATACACTATTAAAGGGGGAAATGCAATTCATTTGCAGAAGAAAAAACAAGAAAAGTATGCTAACTTTCTTGTAATTTCTGGATTTCTTTTTTACTTAATCCCGTCGATTTTATAATGGTAGGAATATCAATATTTAAACTTAGTAAATTCTTAGCAATTTCCATACTACGTGCGTTTTTGCCATTTCTTCTCGCGATCTCTTCATTTTTTCTTGTTAAACTCTTAAATTTTAAAACGTCTTCATCATTTACAAATTCTTCCATGACTTGTGCTAAATCCATAAGTATTTCACTTCCTCTCGCTATTTCTAATCTTTCTTCTTTACTTTTCACATACATCATTTTCATGATTCTACGTAATTCTTCTTTTCTGTCATCATCATAAACCACATTGCCTAACTTGTCAAGGCGATAAATATATCCCTCTACTTTATTAGTAATTATCTTATATGTTTTTTTGTTCATAAATAGAAAATCTGTTTCATATTCATCTATGTCAGGGACATGAGAAGACACGCAAAAATTATACTGAGTGACTTTAGGCTGATTTTGATATTTTTCTCCTATTTCTAATCTTGTCCCATAAATTCTCGCAAGATAAGTAAGACTTTTTTCAAAATCATCATCTTCGAAAGTCGTATACATTTCAAGATCTATTACTTCATCCCCAGATTTTGCTAAAACATCTGAAGTCATTCCTTTGTCATTTAATTTTGTTTTCTCTAAGAAAGCTTCATTTAACACAGTGACTTTTCCTTTTAAAGAATGTTTTTCATACCCTTTTAAAAGTTCCAATAAATATTCTGTAAATCTTACATTTTTCTGAGTACCAAAAATTTCTTTAAAGATTAAATCACCATGTAAGGATTCTATTGTGTGAATGTTACTCAAAAAGACTCCCTCCTTTCTATGTTTATTTCACACACTTTTATATACCCTCACTAATATTATTACAGAAAAAAATCCAATTTCCTTTTTTTAGAAGAAAAATTTCCAAAAAAATAACTCACAAAAAAAAACTTCTCTTATATACCTTTACTAATAATATACAAGAAAAGTCATCAATTTCCTTTTTATTTCACTATTTTTAATATAACAATTCAGAAAACATCGTCACTCCAAAAATGAGGAATCATTTTTGGAGAACATTTCATCGTCTAAGTATTACAGTTGCATTCACTTCGCTCATACGAGAAAAGGGTCAGTAGCCGTTCCTGAGCCTGACTTCAGACTACCAGACTTCAGATTGAGGACTGGCCGAACACCACGCGGGTCGTTCACGTAGATGTTGTAGTACACATTGCCATTCGAGTTCACATAGCGCCCGAACGCACCCGAGCCGCTGAAAAGGATCGGCGACATGGTCCAGTAATGGTTCCATGTGTGTAAATAATATCCTGAGTTACTTGAACCATATCCTCCTGCTAAATATCCTTCATCTGTTGTTAGTAATCCTACTGGATATGTTAAATCCCCATTTCCTATTACTTCATCATTTACTGTAAATCTATCATTTTGCTGGCTACACTTTAATGTTTTTATACTATCATTATACCATCTATAATCTGTTACACTTGTTCCTGCTCCTGTTCCTGTGTTACTTGACGCAAAACTTCTATCATTGCAGAATAAAGTATCACTGATATATTCTGTATATTCTGGATAATTTGCTATGTTCTCTTCATACCAATTATCTACTACTGTTTTTATCGTACTATCATTAATATTTGCATGAGTTTCGTTATAAGCGCTTGCTCCAGTTGTTCCATACATATAGCCGACATAAGCGTTATCATTAAATGAAGAATTATACGCACTTTCTCCTATCTGAGTATAATCTGTGCGTGCGTCATTATAGTCATTAGCTAGAACTTCTGCTTTATTTGGCAATGCGTCTATAACCTCCGCATCTCCAGCATATATCATTCTGATTGAACCGTCACCATTTACCCGCAAGATTCGCCAATAGTATCCTGCAAACTTGACATAGTTATTGTCTACATTTCCTCTGTAATAATAACTTGTGCCATAATCATCTGGAGCTGTACAGACTAGGCTTTCTGTATCTTCTATGGCTGTTACTTCTACTGTTTCATCATCATTTACTGTTGGACAAGCTCCTGTCGTATCAACATTTGCCATAATCTGACATTGTGGATTTTCTGCTCCATAATCTGCAATACATTTTTCATATCCTTCTAATATTCTTGTACTTGCATTTACAATATTAATACTTGCTTCAAATCTTGTATTTTCTACTTCATTCCCAGCACTTTCATCAATCCATAAATACACGTTATAGGTGTGACTCTCCCCTGTTCCATTTTCTTCTTCTGCACCTTTTAATTCACCACTTGCGATAATATAAGATTCTTTTAAATCTGTAACTGTAATATTTGCCTTATCTGCATTAATTGGCGCACTAGTAATAAGAGATCCTGTACTTGGTTTACTCTCACTATCTTTATAGATAACATATTTTACTTTATCATCTCCCATAGTGTTCGCATTAAGGGTATTCAGTGTTACTTGATAAGCAGAATCTACTGTACACTTATTGGTAATTGTAAAAGAATAAGCTTCTCCACTCATTCCTTTTTCATCACTTACAGGATAAGAATTACTTAAGGCAATCGAACTAGTATTTTCAATAAATTCAATATTAAAGCACCCAACACTCACAATATTTTCTTGTCCTGATAATGTGACAACCCACAAAGCATAACTTTGATAGACCATTAAACACAAGCCAATCGATACTGCAATAATTGCCATCAGTATTTTATATTTGAGCTTCATATTTCACTCCTTCTTTTTTTATTAAAGACATATTACAAACTTAAAGTAAATGGCTTATCGTGGCTTCCATCTCCTCCAGTTATTATTACGTTAGAATTTAAATAAGTAACGGGAGACACCGTGAGAATGCTAGTTGCAGAAGTAGCACCTATACCTCCTATATCTTGTATGTCAAATACATCAGTTGAAAATGAGGAAATCGGCGTTAAAGTCCATTTATAATTCGAACTTTCATATAGCCAATCATTATTATAACAATCACTATAATTATTCCAACTAACTAAATTATAAGACAAACATGTATCTCTTCCCGTATTTCCTCCGTTTGTCGCATATCCATAATCACTTGGATACATTAAACCTATTTGACCCGTCCACGTAGTTGGTCTTCCTTCATAAACATTACTACCCCGCTCTGAGGCATACAATGTCGATAATGTATTAGCAGTGGAACTTAAACCACCCAGACTCCAGATAACTTCGCCTATCATTGATTTAGCTTCTTCAGTCAAGCCATTGGAACTAAAATCACATGTTGTGGTTGCTCCATTATTCCCATTTGGACAATTACCACTTGTTCGATTGTAGTAAGCACCAGAATTTAATACTATTTGTAAAGCACTATCGCTCCAATTATTACTTCCAAAATTGCTATCCGATGAACCTGTGCCACTCGCTTTATTATCCCAACTATAATTACCTATTGGTTCATCTCTAATGATTTTAACTCTGGTTTCTTTTGTTCCTGTTCCATCATCGATATTATTCATCACTCCAATAATTCGCCATAACTCTCCATTAAATGACACATAGTTATTTGGGTCTGCTCCAACATATCTTAAATTGTTATCCACTGTTCCATCATAAGCTAATTCATCTGGATTAGAAGTAGCTAATTTTTGAATTTTTGAAACCGCTAGTTCAGGTACTTCACTACTAATGTCTTGATTTTCATGAACTGTTGCTGTTCCATTAATCATGTAATCAATGTTATATGCTGTGCCACTATCAACGTTAGGATCTGTCACCGTGCTTTCATCGACATATAACTGTATACTATAAACGATACTTTCTCCTACATTGACCTCTCCATTTTCTAATAAAGTTCCATTAGTTATTTCACTAACCTTTTTTGGATAGCTTTCTACTGTTTCTAATATTCCTTCTGCATTTTGTCTTTTTAAAATAACTTTTATTTGATCTGCTGGAGCATTGTTAGAAGCGTTTGCTGTTAATGTTAGGGTATAGCTTCCCATTAAAGATCCTGTATTTTGTACACTAAATTGATAACTACAATTATTAGAATATAATCCTGCTTCATCATCACTCATCGGTTCAAAACAAGAACTTTTACTACTTGATGTAATTTGATTACCATCTTGATAAGTGAATGTTAAATCTCCTGCTTCTACCACTTGATTATTACTGTTTTGATTGACTTGAAAAAACACGGCATAACTAATTCCTAATACCAAAATTGTACAACAAACAATAATATAAGTTGCTAGTTTCGTTTC
>DVGF01000009.1 GCA_018712835.1 Candidatus Ventrenecus stercoripullorum | reverse complement strand
TTTTGTTTAGCTTTTGCTAATTTAATTATACTAAACAAAGCGGTGTTTCGCATTGATTTTGATAAAAAATACAGAAAATCTCATGACTTTCTGTATTTTTTTTGACTTATCAACTTTTTATCTTGACTATGATTGAATTTTACGAAAACTCAAAAAAGAAAAAAGGAAAAGTTACTTTCCAACATTCTCCTCTTTCTCATGAATATTTTCTAAAATATGTTCGATTTTATTTCCATAAGCAATCGATTCATCATAACAAAACTTTAATTTTGGTGTTTGTCTTAAATCCATTTTTTCAGCCACAAACTTCCGAAAGAAGTCACTAGCTTCATTCATTTCCTTCTCAAGTTCTTGAGGAGTCTTATCTAAAATACTTGTAAAATACACTTTAGCATAAGACAAATCACTCGAAGTATCTGCCGCAGTAATCGTAATCGTTTTCATAAATTCATCATTTGTCTCTGTCATTAAAATTTCTGAAATCGTTTTTACTAACTCTGAGTTAATTCTTTGAATTTTAATACTACTCATTTTTTAATCTCCACCATTTCATAACATTCGATGACGTCGCCTTCTTTAATGTCACTATAATTTTCTAAAGTAACACCACATTCAAAGCCTTTTTTCACTTCTTTGACACTATCCTTCTCTCTTTGAATGCTTCCAATAGCCCCATCATAAATAATCACACCATCACGAATAACACGAGCACTTGCTGGATACTTAATCACTCCATCTGTTACATAACAACCAGCAATTTTTCCAACTTTTGAAAAAGTAAAGATTTTACGAATTTCACAAGAACCCAATACTTTTTCTTCAAATTCTGGATCTAAAAGTCCTTTCATAGCAAGTTCCATTTCTTCCACAACTTTATAAATAATAGTATACAAACGAATATCTACATTATATTCTTTTGCAACTTCTTTTGTAATAGAACTTGGCATTACATTAAATCCAATAATAATCGCATCAGATGCATTAGCTAAAACAACATCACTTTCTGTAATTGTACCAATTCCACTACGAATAACATTTACTCGTACTCCTTCTACATCAATTTTAGAAAGAGCATTTTTAACAGCTTCTTCACTACCACGAACATCTGCTTTTAAAACAACATTAATTTCTTTTTGACCAGATTTAATCTTAGCAAACAAATCATCCAAAGAAACAACTTCTTTTTTGAATTTATTTTCTTTCGCAGCTGCCACTCTTTTTTGAGCAACACTCTTCGCTTCTGCTTCTGTTTCAAAAGCCATAAATTTATCACCAGCACTAGGATTATCACTTAAACCAGTAATCTCTACCGGTGTAGAAGGACCTGCTTCTACAATCGACTCTCCTAAATCATTCTTCATAGTACGTACCCGTCCAAAAGCCGTTCCAACAACAACAGGGTCTCCCAAACGAAGTGTTCCATTTTGAATAAGTAAAGAAGCAACTCCACCAACATTTTTATCTACTTTTGACTCAATTACAGTTCCCATTGCATAACGATTTGGATTTGCTTTATAACCATTTACTTCACTAATTGTTAAAATAGTCTCTAAAAGTAAATCAATACCTTCTCCTGTCATAGCCGAAATATTTACAAATGGTGTATCTCCACCCCAAGCTTCTGGTGTAATACCATGCTCACTCATTTCTTGCATAACACGTTCAATATTAATATTTGGCGTATCAATTTTATTTACAGCAACAACAATTGGTACCCCTGCACTCTTCGCATGGTCAATTGCTTCCTCTGTCTGAGGCATAACCCCATCATCAGCCGCAACAATAATAATAACAATATCTGTAACACTGGCTCCACGTGCTCTCATTTCTGTAAAAGCTGCATGTCCTGGAGTATCAATAAACGTTAATTTTTGACCGTTATGAAGAATCTGATAGGCTCCAATATGTTGAGTAATTCCCCCAAATTCTGTATCAACAACCTTACTATGACGAATATAATCTAAAAGAGTAGTCTTACCATGGTCAACATGACCCATAATCGTTACAACAGCAGGTCTTAATACTAAATCACTTTCTTGATCCGTAACTTCATACTCTTCAAAATTACTAATATCTTGTGTTTCTTCCTTCTTTAAAGATTTTCCATAATCAAGAGTTATAATCTCAGCAGTTTGAAAATCAATTGGTTGATTTAAAGATACCATAAGACCAAGTCCCATTAACTTCTTAATAATATCTGTTCCACTAATTTTTAAAGCATCTGCCAAATCAGCAACAGTCATATCATTTTTATACAAGACAATATCTTCATTCACTTGATTATTCATAAGTTTTTCTTTATGCTTATACATTTCTTTTCTTTTATGAAAATACTCTGATTTTGAAGATTCTATCTCACTTCTCTTTTTTAATTTTTGTTTCTTTGTCTCAGGGTTCATAGTATGTACATTCGTACTAGCCACTAAATCTTCTACCAAAGAATCCATACTATCTTCTTCTTCATAAGTAGATTCACTATCAGAACTAATTAAGTTTGTTGCATAATCAAGACTGATAACATCATCATCTTCTAGAATATCATCGCCAGTTTTTACTTCAATCCCTAATTGTTCACACTTCTTTAGTATTTCAGCAACACTAAGAGAAACACTTTCTGCATATTCCTTCACAGTCATAATACACACATCCTTTCTTTTTTTATTTTTATGATTCTTTTAACATACTTTCTAACTCTTCATAAATAAATTCTGGAACTTCTACCTCTAGTGCTCTATCTAAAGCCTTATTTTTACGAGCTTTTTGAATAACTTCAAAAGAAAGTTTTAAATAAGCACCTTTCCCATTTTTCTTCCCAGTAGCATCCACTTCAACAGTTCCTTCTGGAGTTCGAACCACTCGAACAAGTTCCTTCTTTTCACACTTTTCACGCGTCACTACACAAGTACGCATCGGTATCTTTCTCGTTTTCATACATACCTCCTTGCTTTCATTAAAAGACGTGTTTAATTACTAATCTTTATTTCCTTGCTCATTAATCTTAGATAAAGTAGTTACTTCAATCTTATACTTTGTAAGTCTACTAGCAAGTTTAATATTCGTTCCTTTCTTACCAATTGCCAAAGATAAATTATCATCTGTTACAATAGCTAATGCTTCTTTTTTCACTGGGTCAATAATATTTACTGTAACATTCTTAGCAGGAGATAAAGCACTAGCAATAAATTCTTCAGTATTTTCAGAATATCTTACAATGTCTACTTTCTCACCATTTAATTCTTTCAAAATATTGGCAATTCTAGAACCATGTTCTCCAATACAAGCTCCCACAGGATCTACTCTGTCATCATTTGAATAAACAGCTACTTTACTACGAATTCCAGCCTCACGAACAACTGCATAAAGTTCAATAGTTCCATCGACAAGTTCTGGAATTTCTGTTTCAAACAATCTTCTAACAAAACCATAATGTTTCCGAGAGCATAAAATAAGTGGTCCTTTTGTTGTTTCTTCAACTTTTGTAATATAAACCTTAATGCTCGTTCCCATTTTTACAACTTCACCAGGAATCATTTCACTCTTTGGTAAAATACCACGTGATTTTCCAAGATCTACATAATAATTTCTCTGGTCTTCCATTGCAAGCATGCCAACCATCATTTCTCCAGTTTTATCTTGAAATTCTTCCATAATAACTTCTCGTTCTGCTTCTCGAATCTTTTGTGTTAATACTTGTTTTGCTGTGCCAGCAGCAACTCTACCAAAATCCTTTGGAGTCACTTCTTTTTCAATCGTTTCTCCTACTTCAATGGTTGGATCAATTTCTCTTGCGTCTTCTAAAAGTATCTGAGCATCTGCATTAATTTCTGGTGGAATATGTACTACATTTCCTTCTTCGTCTACAGTATCTGTTCCATCATCATAATCATCTACGACAACATAATAAGAATAAACCTTAATATCTCCAGTCTCACGATTCATCTTTACTTTTACATTTGTTTTAGAGCCAAAATTCTTTTTATATGCTGTTGCAAGAGCACTTTCCATCGCATCAAAAACAACATCTTTACTAATATTTTTTTCTTCTGTAATATGCTCCAATGCTCTAATAAATTCTTTTGTATTCATAACTACTCGCCTCTTTCCTTACTTAATACATCTAAAATGTAAGATTCTTCATATGGATCTAACTCATCAATAATTGGATTAATAACATGAGTTGCTTCCACTATGGTATCCATATCAATTCCATTAATCTTATCTAAAACAATTTGCAAAAAATAATAAGAACCTTCTTTAACAAACTCAATAGAATCTACTTCAATTTCCATTTCTTGGAGTGGCCCAGAAATAGCCTTTCTAATCATCTCTATCTTGTCCATAATCACCCAACCTTTCAATAATAAAAGTGGGAATTTCTGCCCACTTAAATCTGATAAATCAATTATAACAGTTTTTAGCCATTTTGTAAATCATTTTCAAAATCACATTAAAAATTAAAAATCATATTGAAAATCACTTTCAAAATTTCAAAAGAAAATTTTTTATAATAGAATACATAATAAAAACAAGCATAAGCTTGCCTCTATCCATTTAATACAACAATTAAAATAATAACTGCTAGAATTAAAATAACTCCAAGTATCAAAATAATTCCGATTAATTTATTATCACTCTTACTCTTCTCATAATAAACAGGTTTCTCACCATACTTCTCGGTCAATAACTCTGGCTTCATCATATTCTCTCTTTTATCCTGTTTATATATTTCCATTTGTTCCTTTGAGAGCATCGCCCCACAAAAAGGACAAATTCCTCGATCTGTACCGATTGCTTTTCCACACTTTTTACAATGCATATGCTACTCTCCCTCATAATCTTCAATAAAATGATTTCCTTTATGTCCTTCATCAAAAGGCTCATCCCAAAATAAATTTGGATAATTCTGTTGTCTCAATGCTTCATAAACTACAATAGCAACAGAATTAGATAAATTAAGAGCCCTTACTTTATCCGTCATTGGAATTCTTGTACAAGTATCCAAATGCGGTTTCAAAATCCACCTTGGAATACCAGTACTCTCCTTACCAAACACCAAATAAATATTTTCTGTTGTATCAGAATAATCAAAACTACTATGAGGACGATGACCATATCTTGTATAAAAATACATTTTTCCATGATTTTTACTCACAAAATCTTCCCAATTTTCATACACCGTATAATGACAATGTTCAATATAATTGACACCACTTCTTCGAATATATTTTTCATCTAGAGAAAAACCAAGTGGTTTTATGAGATGCAAATGGGTATTCGTCGCAACACAAGTCCTCATAATGTTTCCAGTATTCCCTGGAATTTCAGGTTCAAACAAAACAACATGTAACATAATAATCCCCCTATGGTTTTATTTCATAAATATCTAAAACTTTAACCAAATCTCCATCAGTAAGCATCGCTTCATCTTCGCGTTCTATAACCTCTGTAAGTTTGCCATTACGATAGAACAAGATAACAGGCGTTTTCGTAATACCACTCGTTAATTGTAATTCCTTTGAGAACTCGCTAGTAACATCAGAGATTTCGCCACAATTATGCGCCACACCAGATAACACATAGAAATCATCTTCTAAATGATAATCTTTAATCACTTTAGAAAGGCTCTTTTCTAATTCAAACTCTTCTTCGGTCCCAAGATTAGGAATATAAATAAAAGCTTGGTCTCTATTTATAGCACTTGCAATCTGACCACATTGAGTCGTAGCAACATTTTCCTTTTTTATTAAATAACTCTCTTGATAGCCATTTCTTTCAAAACTACTTTCTTGATAATCATAGAAGATTTTAGCAGTTGCCGCGATAACCAAAATCACCATTAAGATAATTGCCACGATTTGTAATGTTGTAATTACTTTTGGATCTGGCGTAGTTGCTTTAGTAGGAACTGGTGTAACCTTTTTTTCCGTCTCAATCTTAGGTTCCTTTACTTTTTCTACTTCTTTTGTAACTTCTACTTTCTTTTTAGGAGTAGCTGTCTTTTTAGTACCGGTACTCTTCCTTGCCGAAGTTGTAGTAGACTTCTTTTTTGTTCCTGTACTTGTCGTCTTTTTTGTTGTAGTTTTTTTCGCATTACTAGTAGTCTTTTTTGTCGTATTCTTTTTCGCTGTTGTTTTTCTTGGGGTTGTCTTTTTCTTCTCTTCTTCCATGAAATTCACCTATATCTTTCTTAAGGACATTATAACAAATGTTAAAAAAAAGTTCAATCTTTAGAACAAGACAAGTCCTGAATTTAAGCACAAAAAAACTCGACTACATCGAGATTTTAAATAAAATGGTGGCTCCAACGGGAATTGATGTAACATATTTTACAAAAAAATATAACGCTAAAAAGCCTTTATTTATCGTACTTTGTCTTTAATTTAAAGCACGCAAAAAAACACACTTCTCAAAAAAATGTGTTTGGAGTGTGTTTGAAAATGAATAATAATTGTATCTATCTAAAACAAAAATTAAATAGAACTTTAGAATGTAAAAAGCAAAAGAAAATAATCAACATAAGAGAATGTAATAACTGTAAATACAAAGAATATAAATGCACTGAATTTTCAAAAAACAGTGCAAACGTCACTTTAAAAAGCAGTACTTTGCACAATAAAAGTGCAAAACTGACAAATTGTCATGTATCTAAGAAAATCAGACAAAAAAGCACAAAATTGGCGAAGTTAGAAAAAAACAGGTTCTCTGTATTTACCGATGACCTAGATCATTGCATTATTTGTAAAAGAAAAAAGGACCATTTACACGAGATATTTTTCGGATCCAACAGACAGAAATCTATGCAGTATAACTTTGTTATCCCGTTATGTCATGAATGTCATACTGAAATGCATATAAATAAGGAATGGCAGGAGTATTGGCACGTAAAGGGACAAGAATACTGGGAAAAGAATATTGGAACTAGAGAGGAGTTTATTAGGGTTTTTGGGAAGAGTTATTTAAAATAAAAAAACTATGCTTTTTGAAGACATTTTAGCGGTATAGGTATCTTTTGATACTGCTTAAAGAAATGTCTTTTTCTAGCATATTTTTTTATTTCTAAAAATGCTTTTTCTCTATCAATTTGAAAATATTTTTCTTTCATATCTTCTGTTTTATACATCTTCAGAAGTTCTAATAGTGCTTCTTCTTTATTTTTTAAGCGACTATCTACTTTAATAATTCCATAATGTTCTCTTTTTCTTAATGAACAAAAATCTGAATCAAATGATACAATAGACATCTTATTTTTCAGTGCATATTCTAGGATTTCAATATCAGATTTTCCTTTACATTTTTTCTCATACAATACATGCCCCACATCAAACCCTGCTCTAGATAATATTTTCTTTAAATTGATAGGAACATTTTCATCAAGTAATAACCTCATTATCTTAGCAATTGTTTAAAGCTATTTGTTTTTATGCAATAAAGGAATGACACTAAAATTTTATCATCATCGAGAGCAGGATAGTCTTCCTTTATTTTCTTCATTATTACATCCATGTTTATATTATCTGTTTTTTCAATAGACATAAAATAATTCCATATTGTAATTGGCTCAATTCTTGTACCCTTTATTATAGGCTTTCCATTACAGATATCCCTATTCTTTTCAATATATTTACTATAATCGAAGTTTTTAGATTTAGATTTCAATTCATGCCATGCCAAAAAATCTAATACTTTCCTTAATAATTTATAGTCTCTTTTCTTAGGACTATTTCCTTGCTCAAGGGTACTGCTCTTTTCCATAATCCCCTGCATAACCATTTCTGGCATCATGTTATCCACCTCTTTTATCTCCTCTACTCTAATTAAAGAATACCACAGATTGGTTAGATATTCTACTATTTTTTTCATGAAAACGCAACTCCTTTGCATTAATTTATCATATAAAATATGCTTTATTTGTCGAAAAAAACACAAAAAAAGAGGATAACTGCTAAGAGCTATCCTTGATTTATTATACTATGCTTTTTTAATTTGTGATTTTGCAACCCAACCACGGTTACTATTACCGAAGGTATTTCCTTTGCTAATGTGATAAGGACGTGGAGCAGTTAGATTGGTTATTTTAGTGATATATAGAATATCTCCAGAATACTCGGCTGTTCTACTTCCTTTACCAAAACTATCTGCCGTTGCATAACCAGTAACAGCCACCTTATCTCCTACTTTAAATTCTTCTACTGGTTGTGAAGAACTAAGCAATTCATTTACTTTGCTTTGAACTGCATTATAGTCATATCCTGCTCGAGTTAGTTTGTCTTTTCTTTCTTGACCGTTACCCCATTTTCCAGCAATGACTTCATTTGCCAATTCATCTATTGATTTGTCTGGCTCTGTAGGTTGTACTGGCTCTTCATAAATTGCTTTAGTTAGGTATGGTGTTGGATCTATTCTAGTCGTTGAACTATAGCCTGTAGCTACTTCAAAATGTAGATGTCTGCCGTATGCGTTTCCACTGTCGCCAATGATACCTAACTGTGTATTTTCATCGACTTCTTGTCCTTTCTTAACAAGAATACCACTTCTTAGGTGAGCATATCTTGAATGATAACCATTGCTATGCTTAACTAGTACATAATTACCCCAAGATTTTACTCCAGTACTTCCTTTTAGATTACCAAGTCCGTCAACTGTTTCTACAACCGTTCCTTTACAGTTTGCAAAAACCTTATTTTCTTCTTCATTTACACGATAACCTAAATCAACTCCATTATGTCCACCATAAGCTTGTGTAATTCTTTTTGAACTTTCATTTATCACTCTATCAGTCATTATTTTTCACTCTCCTTTTCTGTTATTAATGACTCACTATTACTTGTCTCATTTTTCGTAAAATAATAAGTAATCACTGCTGTGATAACACTTGCTGTTAATGCTTCATCAATTTTGTTAGACAAAGCCAAAACAACAAACACGATCATTACAGCGATTGTCATTAGACTCTTCACTTTTAATAAATTAATTAACGCTTCTTTCATCTGCAATTCCTTTCTAACAATCTATCTATTTTTTCAGTTTGATTGTCTAAAGACTTTTGTAACAAATCTAAAGATTTAGAAATATTAACATTTGATTGTTTCATTTCAGTTAAGCAAGATGCTATATTTTCGTTGCTTTTTTGTATTGCATTTAATGTTTTCTTAGTTTCTTTTTTATTCGTTACCCAGTCCCAAATAAAAAGTGCCACGATTACTATCGAGACACCATAGTTTGTAATTAGATTAGCTATTTCTTCCATCGCAACACTCCTCTATTTTCTTTATTCGCTCTTCAACTTGTTGCCAGCGTTCATTTCCTGAGTCTTTTCTTTTTTCATAATCAATGTAATTGTATATTGTATATACAAATTCAATTATTAAGAAAACTAATATCACAACAAGTAAAAAAGGCATAACCTTTTCTTGTCTATTCATTATGCCACCTCTTCTGTTGTATCATCGGATGGTTCTTGTACTGCTTCATCGGTTTCTTCTTCAACAAAGTATATTTCTTCAATTTTAAGCATCATGTTGCTGTAATCAGTTTCGTTGATGACGTTCATCGCAAAAAAGACACTACACTTATCTATGATGTCTTGCTTATTTTCGTAGTATTTCTTATCGATGAGCTTATTCAATAATGTTGTTATCATTGTTCCACCTCCTCTACTAAATCATTCGCATAATTATCTAAAAGCATTGCACTTGTAGCTTTACTACTTAGCAATGTTTTCAATTCATTTATTTCTTCTTGTTGTTTTGAAATAACTTTTTGCAAGTCTTGTGCATATTTTATTTCAAAGTTTGTTGCAAGATTGGTTTCTAAGAAGAAATGATTGATACCAGCATACGTTTTGAAATTAGCAAGTTGTTCGAGACTAGTTGTTGTTGGTTCTGTTAGTTTATGATAAACAGTTAAATTGTTTTCTGCTAAAAAATCTTTGAAACTTTGTAAAGAAGCATTTTCATCAAGCCTGCTTTTTTTGATTTGTCCAACAATATAATAACTCGTATCACTATATCCTAAGCACTCGACATCATTTGTCCAGTATTCGTTCGCTAATTTTAATTGCAATTTATCACATAGAGCATTGATATCATTAATATCATAATTTAGTCTGAATCTAACGCAATTCGTTAAATATTGATTATCAAATTCATGCCAACTTTCTGTACCATTGAAGACTTTTTTTGTTGTGTTTTTTAACAAAGAAATATTTCCAAGCTTGTCTATCTCTACAGTATCTTTGATATCATCAGTTAATTTTACTAATTCGTTGTCTTGCAAATTAATTGTGTATTCATTGCTTTTGTATTCTCCATATTCTGTTGCTACAGATCCTTCTTCGATTTGTAGTCCAACATCTGTATAAGCTCCGTCATTTTGTAGATATAGTACCAAATAATTATAATTATCTGGTACAGTTACAGTTAAACTTTTTGCACTGCTACTTGCTGCTAACACTAAAGCTGTTGTATTTATGTTTGGAATTTCATTGCATGCTGCTATAGCAAACCTATTAGAAATTATTTTACGAGAAACTGTATAAGTTTTTCCTGCGACAACTCTGCAATATGCGCTAAGATATCTTTCATTCTCTGTCATTGTAGTAATCTGCCCCACATTATAATTCCAAAAAGCCAAATTACCATAATTGACACTATCAAACAAATTTTTTCCTGTTTGTTTAATCTTTATACTATCTTTTATTACTGTAATATCCTGCGGATAATCTGGACTTGGGCTTGGTTCGTTATTCGTAAACGGTTCAAAAGTTGTATCTGTTTCACTTGATTTCATAATTGTAAAATCTGTGATAATACATTGTTCTGTTTCGCCGTCCATGTATCTATTACCGTATAGCATAACTTCACAATTAAGCATTTCTGCCGTTATTGTTTTACTGTTACCAATCGCCCAAACTTCATCAATAGAACTTCCTAAATAGATAAAAGCATTGTGAGTAATTCCTAAATTTCTATTGAATCTTAATACAACTTGGTCTCCAACAGCTAAATTTGGACATAGTTCTGCTAGCATTTTATGAGTATTTATAGCACCATTTCCAGATGTAACAACATCAATTGCAATTGTCTGACCGTCATTTTCTACCGAAATCGCTGTATTATTGATAGCATAAGCATTAAAATAGTTCTTCCCCGTCGTCGTTGTTTGTTCCGCATTCCCGTCGACCTTTGCACCAAAAACTTTGTATTCCAAAGCATCATCAATATAGATGCTTTCTCCGTTAACAGTGTTTTTTGAAACGATATTGTCCAGTTCTTCTATATGATTATCGTATTCTGTAATTTTCTCTGCAGCATTCTCATTGTAAGCATTCAATTTGCTTGTGTGATTTTCGTTGTATTCGTTTAATTTTGTTGTTGCATTGTCGTTGTATGATGTTTCTTTTGATGTTGCGTTAGAATTAAATGACTCTGTTTTACTTGTAGCATTATTATTAAATTCTGTTGTTTTAGAGTTAACTATTTGCACAAATTCAGAACTAGCATCTTCTGTAACCGCTTCTATTAACTCTTGCTTGTCGTTTTCAGTAAAATAGTCAACTCCCTTTTTTGGAGTATATCCATCGTCTCCTTTGTCGCCTTTATCTCCTTTTGGACCCTTTAAATTTTCTTCAAAAACAATTATTTCTTCTTCATTATTTAATGTTTCACTTGAAACTAATTCTTGCATATCACACCTCCGTTCTATTTGTAGCAAATGTAACTTCTTGTTTAATTTTCAATTTTCCTTTTAAAATAGTTTTAACTTTACCATCTTTAACAATTTCTATATCATATACATACGAACTATATTCCAAACCGTCTGTATCCTCCGGTTCAATCGTAAAATAATAGTAATTATCTTCTTCGTTGTAAGTTATACTTTCTCCTAATCTTTTTTGTATCAAATAATCTTCATCATTATAATTATTTTTTACTGTAAAATACATTTCATCAGGAACGGATGTAATAACTTCGTTATTAATTAATTTTCTTTGAAATTTTAAATCTAAGGTATCTCCTCTTATTAATTCAATATTCATTTTTTCCTCCTTAACATTGCCTTATTTTTAAGACGCAGAAAAAGTTTCCCAAGTATTCCATGTTCCAGCAATTTTTCTTCTCACATAAATTTGAAGTGGTGTTCGCCAAGCATGAATAGCAACTTGAACAACATAATCATCATTATAAACTAACTGAATAACATGATAATGATGATTTGAACCGTTTTCTGGAAAATTTGTGCTAACACTTTCTGCACCTATTAAAACGTTACCATATTTTTCTAAATCGTTTGCATCTACACCTTTAACTCTCGTCTCTGAACATATTTTTGTCCCGTTTTTGAGATAAACATCCGTATGATGTTGGAACCAATCTTCTCCAAACGAAAAATTTGGAATACCAGCTGTGACATCCATCTCTCGGTTACCATTACTCAATTTATCAATAGCCTCTAATTTGAAACGATAATTAGTTTGATAATCATATATGTCGCCGCAATCAATCGTTGCACTCGCAATATTGTTTCCATTTAGAGTTGGAGTTATCGTGCCACCTAAAGTCCAATTAACATCTGTTGTTTTTTTCCAGTACCAAGCCATTTCTAATTCATTTGAAACACTTCCGAAAGATTGATTGAAAAAAGAGCCATTATAAGTGAGTTTCACATTAGAACTAGTTTGATCTGTTCTAGAAAAATCAGCACTCATATTTGGACTAAAGTAATTAACTAGCTCTCCAGAAGCACTGATATTTGCCGTTGTACTAAATCCTCTACTATTTGAAACTGTAATATTAAAATCTTTTTTATTAACCTTATTAATTGTTACTTCTGAGCCACTAAAACTAGTCCCATCGACATTCCTAGCACTTATAGTTGATTTTGTATCTCCATTGCTTGTTGCAGCCTTTAATGTCAAACTTAATTTTGCATTACTATATCCTTTGACAATTTTATTTGCGTTTCCAGTCAGAGCAATCGTAGTGCTATTTACATCAACCACTGTTCCACTAATACTTGGTTTACATCTGCTTTCTAAACAATTAGCTGTTAGTGTGCTTGTTTTTGTTCCAATATTAGTGTTTCCATTATAAGTAGTTAAAGTAAGCGTCCCTGTAGCACTCTTACCAGTAAATTGTTGATAAAAGGAACTTGGAATTGTAAAATTTATATTTTTATTTGTGAATTTATATTCTGCTGACTGCAAATTTCCACTTGCATTTATATATTGATTAATCGAACCAAACGTAACTTTTAATGAATGACTAAAACTATCACTAGCGGGATTTAACGCGATATTATACGTGCTTTCAACATCTCCACTTAAATTAGGACATGCAGTAGCACGTGGTATTGTGATTAATACAATATTACCGCTTAAACTTGCATTACCAGGTGTATAAGATGCAGAAGAGTTTTGTGAATATGAACAACTAAATGAGGCATTTTTAGAACCATCTGTATTGTGTTCGACCTCAATAGTTCCACTTGCCCATGTAGTGGTAGTTCCTCCATCACAGCTTCTTTGAGCGTATTGATTATATACTGTTACACCATTAATCGCTGCGGTTATTGTAGAGCCAATCGTGTAAAACGACCAACTTGGATCAGCCTGCATTTGAATAGACCAATCTATCAAAGTCTTATTAGTTGAAACGTAATCTGCTGGTAACCGCTCATTAACATTAAAAATTAATGTATGATGACCGTTAGCACATCTTTGTCTTACTTGCATAGCGACCTCCTATTCCATGTAGAAACATCCTGCACCTTCTCCATGCACAGAATTATTATATTTTTCAAATCTTGCGTGAGGTATATTCAAATACTTTTGAACTGTTAAATTTTTAGAAATAACTACTGTTTCTTGTAATCCTGCATCATAACCTGCAAATAACAATGTTTCATTTGATGATTTGTCTGTAATTTCCATACCATTCTCATCTAAAGTATTTTTCACTTTTCCGTTATTATCATCAATTGTTAACCCCTCATCATCAAAAGTAAATCCTTTTTCTGTTTTCACCTTTGATACACCATTTTGTAACGTTTCCTTTACAATATTAATCTCTAAATCATTGTCAGTAATCTTTTGTTCTACTGAATTGATTTGTTCTGTGACAGTTGTAGAAAGAGCGTAATCATTGAACTTATCATTGATTTCAATTTTACTATTTTGAATTTCCGTAGTGTTACTTTGGACTTTACTTTCTATGGAATCTGTAGTTGTTTCTAAACTAGCGATGGATTCATAATTTGTCTGTACATCCTTTTGAACCTGATCTAGTACTGCTGTTCTATCTAATAATACATTTTCATCTGTATAATCTTTCTGTAAACACCAATCAGTAGAATGATACTCTCCTTCGGTTCTAGTCGCCCTACACCGTTTAACCGTCCCATTGTCGTACCAAACATCTCCAACTTGATAAGGAGGAGAAGGTGTAGAATAATATAAATTTCTTTTATTATCAAACGCATCAGCTGATGAATTAGCAATTGCCAATGAATTACGCAAATTATCGTCATCAATCAGCTCCCAATTGTAAACTCCATTATTAAGCTTTAATTGATAAATATAACCCGTTTCTTTATCGTAATAGATATCTTCTACATGACTACTCTTTTCGTCTTCAGAAAAACTTGTAAATGGCTCATTTTCAAGAGTCGGAGTACCACTAAAAAACCAAGCACTTATAAAATCATCTGCTTGGTTCGTAACATATTTAGTGATATTTCTTACATAATCTTCAATAATAGTGTTTTGTCTTGTGAGCCCATCGTTTAATGTTTTTATGGCTTTCCTATCTTTTGAAAGACTATCTAAATTATATCTTCTAATTAAATCCTCTGCTGTTACCGCTTTAGATTTATCTCTATAATCTACATTCATTACCAATACACTCTCCCGTTCACAATTCTAAAGCCTAAATCATCCAAGATTTCCTCTTTTTCTTTTGCACTAATATTTCTAGAATTTACTTCTTCAACAATGTAACTGTTATAATCATCAAATCCTATACTTTTTAATAGGGTGGCTTTATCAAATTTAGAAAGATTTTGTGAATTAACATAGTTTACTATCTGTTTATCATAAGAGTCATAAGAAGAATACTGTGACTTAATTAAAATCGCTTTTTGAGGAATTGAAAGATTTAGTGAATTTACATAATTAATGATCTTGTTTTTCTTTGAGTTAGTAATCGCCTTTCCATTACTATCATAATCAGTTGTAAATTCTTGCGAATCTAATTTTATGTATTCTTTGATTGGAATATTTAATGTCATCATATCTTCTAAAGTTTCTTCACTAGAATAATAACTACCATATAATGCTGCCAATTCTTTATCACTCAATGTACTATTCAATAAGTAATTAGTAATACTCTCTTTTTTAGTATCATTATCAGTATCATCAATGCTATTTCTAAAAGCATAATAATCGCTCACGTCACCGATTTTACTATATGCATATACTTTCTGATATGTATCTGATAGTTCCGTTCCCAGCACTTCTTTTTGCGCAACATTGTATGAATAATTTACTATATCGCTAATAACTTCCGATTTCTTCTCATCAGACATCTTATTGTACTGACTGTTATTTAAAAGTTTTTCAATTTCTTTTTCAATTATGTTACCTGATGCCTTTTGGTATTGCGCACGTTGAGAACTGTTTAGCGTTATTTTTTCCCCATCTCTGTTTATATAATATGGAGCAACTCTTGGCATGATATTTGTATTTCCTGTCTCCTTATATAAACGATAGATTTCTCCAGCACTTTCACTTATGTTTTCAGTAGATACGTTTGCTGGGTTTAAAAAGACGTTAAAAATATTATTCTTCCCGCCATATCTTTGTATCTCTCTACCCATTGTATCTACACTAGGTGCTAATGTTTGACTTAATCCAGGAATCTTTGCTTTAACACTATTTATCATGCTTTGAATTGGTTTGCCATACTCAAAAGTTTGCCTTTGAGTTCCATCTGTTAAATCCACTATTTGCTTCATAAAAGTTGGAACAGCACGCGCCGGAAGATCTAGTAACTGATCACCAATCTTAGTGCCTATTTCTCCAGGTTCACTCAAGACATCACTGATACTTGTTAAAAAAGATTGTTCAAATATTACGTTCAAACCTGTATCAAGAACACTCGTAACAGTTTCTGCTAGATTTTCGTTTTCTTTTTGTTTTTGTACTAAATTTGCCATCATAGAAAGTGGTGCTGCAATAGGTTGCGCCCAATCATAACTAAATGATTTATTTCCTATTTTAATAGAGTAAGAATTTACCCCTAAAGTATTTTTCATAAAATCACGAACATCTTTATCATCATCGCTTTCACCGCTTATGATTCCAGCTTTTGCTAAAGCATAGCCTGCTATATACAGCATTGTTCCTGCTGTTGCTTTTCCCAATGATTGTACAAAATCATGCTGCATTTGTGGAGTGAATTGTCCTGTTTCAATAGCATTTTTTAAACGATTACCTTTTAATAATGTGTTTACTAAACCCGCTGGAGAATAATCAACAATCGCTTTTGTTAAGTTTGCTGGTGTTTTGGCAAAAGGAATAAGAACGTCTCCCAAACCATATCCTTCTTTTCCTGGAAAATGAATTTTGTTTAAATCCTTTCTAATACCTAATACAAATTTTGTATAGTTATTATTGTCTTGCCATGTTCTAGATAATGCTTCTTGAGTAGCAATATCAATCATATCTTGCGTAACATTAGTAGTGTTGTTCAAAACCAATTGATTGTTTATAGAATTGACAAACGTTGCTTCATAAAAAGCTCTATCTCCAGCATCTAACATAAAAGATAGCAAACTATCCACCTTATTTAACGACTTTCCTATAGCAGTATTATCATTAAAAGATTTTCCTTCGCCGATTTCAAAACGATTACCATCAATATTTCTTGTGTTGATACCTTGTTTAAAATCATTATAACTTTGATATAATCCTTCTTTAAATCCTTTTACGTAATTTTGAATATTGGTTACGCCTGTAGTTCTATATCCAGTTTTAGAACCTATGACTTTATCTGCCATACTGGCAAATAAATCACCAAAGGAATTTACTGGAGCAATAACTGCATTTCCCATAACATTTCTAACTTGTGTTTTCGGGTTAAATAGCATAGATATACGCATCCAGGCTTTTGTTCCAGCTCCATTAGCAGGGGGTAATTTATCAGTCATTATTTTTTGGATTTTAGCAAGTTCTACGCGTTTTTCATATCCATCTGGCATAGTAGATACCTTTTGCATAATTTCCATAATGGCTCCTGTTTCTTGCGGAGTTAAATTAAAATCTTTTTGATATTTATCAATCCATTTTTGAGTTTTGCCTTTTCTCATTCTATCATAAGCTTCAGATAATTCTGACTGAACATATTTCACCATACCTTCTGGAGTCATTCTAGCCATGATGTTAAATGCTTGTACCGTTTGACCAGCTTTGGTTCCCATATCTCGCAGTTTTTTAGCTACAGCAACCATTCCATCTGAGTCATTATTATCAGCATACTGCTTTAATAGTATCCAACCTTCTGCTACATCAGTAGCGGTAGCATTCTCTGAATCTTTTGCAAACCAACTTTCTGTTTCATGTCTTCCATTGTTATTTAATTTTTCAAATGCTTTTTCAAGACTTTCTTTGTTCGTTATTTTATCATAATATCGAACTTCTTCGTCAGATAGAATAGTACCTTTTTGTTCTTCATTAAGCATATTTGTTTTATTTTGGATATTTGATGCAAAACTACTATTTCCATCATTCACCCTATTTCTTCTAACATTTGGTAATGGTGGTGTTGTGCTAGCATCTTCTGGAGTTAATTGAGATATTTCTAATGGATTTAATACTCTATCATGATTAGGTAAATCAATATTATTATTTTCTACTCTTTTAATATCTTGAGCCGTTGGAATTTTAATGTTCTGCATATTAGTGCGTGTTCCACTAGATAAATAATTTTCTTCTAAATATTCTTGCCAAGTTTTATTTGATATGGAATTTTTAATATCTCTATCTGGGAAATATCCAAACTCATTAATATCATCACCAGCATATTGTACATCTTTTGCTTTTACTTTCATTTCCAATACATTAGCTTTGCCATCAAACTGACTTTGATTATGCCATTCAGCATATGACTTGGATAATGTTATCCAATCTCCTTTATTAATTTTATTTCCAGGAGTTGCTCTATATATAGTTACTTCGGCATTTGGATTACCTCTTACTTTTCGTAAAACCGACATGCTTTCTTGTGAACTTTTTTCACTCATTTGAAAATAATATTCTGGGTGATTATATATGTCTTTAGGCATCGGTGTTTCTACATTTTGATTAATTAAATTATCAGCAGTTAACCCTGTTTGTGTCGGTCTATGACTCATAAAATAATCTGTCTCTAACCCTAAATTATTTATGTCATTGCCAATATTTATCTTTTGATTATTATCAGTAGCATAATTATATAATTGATTACCTAATTTTTCACCAAATTGTTTTATAGCTTCCGTATTTGACCATAAATCAAGTTGATTAATAAGATTATTATTAGAATCTATTAAGTTAACACGTACATCACCATTATCTTTCCTAAAGTATTCAATATAATTAGTTTTTGATAAATCATCATATCTTTGGATATTTGTATCATTTTGATTTTCTTGCATAGAATACTTAGCAGATGGCAATTTGACATTATCATTAGATTGTGTTATATTATTGCTATAAAAAGACGACTTATTTGAAATGACGCTAGAATTATCTAGTTTGCCATTTTGAGTCGTCTTTTTTATATTGGTAATGTCGTAAAGTGTTTTTTGAGTACCATTCTTTCCAATATTCAAAATACCAGTAAAATAGTTCCCATCGATATTAAATGTAGTTTTATAATATTCCCAGCCATCTTTAGCAAAAGCATGACTTTTTTTATCAGTGCTTTCTGAAATTTTCTCGGAAACTGATAATAAATTATCTAATTCTGTTGAAATTCTGTTTTTAACGTTCTTATTATTTCTTGTGATTTTTTCTTGAGGATTTGTATACTTAGTTGCGGTTTTGTTATTCACATTTATATTTTCGTTGTTATAAGTTAATTCATTACCTCTAAAGTGATCTAAAATATATTTTTTAGCAATCTTATTTTGTTCAACCAAACTCTTTCCGGCAAATATATCTTGATCAGTGTCTACATTTACATATCTATTACCATTTGCATCAGTTTGAATACTAAATACTGTATTCGTATTCAAATTATTAACCGCTTGTTCAGTAGTGGTATTTCTATAAGCATTTTCCCATTTGTTTCTTAAATCGCGAATAAACAATGCTTCATGACTATTTCCTGTAATCTTATTAGCAAGTTCTATAATCTTATTGTAAATTCTTCTAAAGATATTAGGTTGTTCTACAGATAGATTATCAATAAATTCTTGATTGCCAAACAATTGTCCAGAAATATCTGCTAAGACTTCACTATTTACATCATTTGTACCATAAGTTTGTTTTAAACTTTCTAAAGCTGTATTAAATTCACTATTTTTACTAGCATAATCAAGCACTAGTTTTTTCATGTTATCTGTTTCAATTGCATGCGTGATTTCGTGCACTAATAAAAATTCCCCAGCTCTATTAGAGTTAGGGTTTATTTTTATTTCTACTTCTCCATTCTTATTCGTAGTAATTTGAGCATTTACTGAATTACCATTTTTGCTTTTTAATGTATTGTCAAATGTAACATTATAATCTTTATCTGAGATTATATTTTCGATAGTATTCACAAAACTTTGTGTTTCTTGTGAATTATTAAAGTACTTGCTAACACTCTTTCTAAGATTATCAATTTTAACATTGTCACTTTTAATATACTGATATGCATTTGGATTCACTAAGTTACCTTCACTATTCATAACAGGAATGTTTTCTGTATTTGATTGAAGCATATTATTTATGCTGGATTGATTACTATTTAATTGATCATTTCTAGTAGTAATATTTAATGAATTATCGCCAATAGAACCAAATGCTCCTGTAACTCCACCTACAGCTGCACTATAAATTGCATCGCTCAATGTTTCTTTACTAAATACTTCGTTATCCTCTCCTAAAGTAACATTACGCAAAGCTTTATCTGCAAATTCTTGAATAAATTCTTCTGTTGCCTCCGCTCCTGCATGGGATAATAAATTAACTACTCCTTTATTATTCATTATTCTAGAAAGACCGGTTGCAATCCCTTGATTTAGAGCTGATGCTTTTCCGCCTGTTAAAGCTTTCGTAGTACCACCTAATAACTTTTCAGCCCCGATTTCCAAGGCCGTTGATAATGTTCCATAAATAAGAGCTTCTTTTCCGGAATAACCATCGTTTTTAGCGCTTTGAACAGAATCTCTTAACATACTACCAAAGTACGCGACACTACCTGCTCCTGGCGCAACAGTATTTGCTATAGTTGAAGTTCCTATACGTCCAACTTCAAACGTAGCACTATTCAAAACTTTTCCCAAATTGCCCCAAAAATCATCATCATAACTTTCTTGAACTTGTTGTTGTTTCAAATCGTTATAACTAGGTAATTCAATATATCCACCTTTTCCATCTCTTACCTTTGGGCCAACATCGGTAAAATTTAACAAACCTCTAAATAATGTGCCGATTGATTTATCAAACCCAGTCACTTCTTCATTTGCTATTTTTGCTACGTTATAATCATATAATGCATATCCATAATCATCTCTAGCTTTTTGAACATTTTCAAATTGATTTTTAAATTCATCAGTTTTTTGATAATTTTGGTACATCATAGTATTAAATTGGTCAAGGTTATTATTAGGAGCTATATTTTTAATAACACTATAATCTCTTTTTAAATTAAAATCATTCAACGCATTAGATCTAATTGTATTATAGGTCGGCAAATTATCTTGACTATACCTATTTGTTTGAATCCCTCTGTTTTGAATATTTGTTGTTAATATATTTTTTTGATTTTGTAAATTTTGTTTACTTTGCAAAAAATTATTTCTTGCCGTTGGCAAAGATATCGTATTAGTAACACTATTGTCACCTACCATTTTTTTAGTTGTTCTTTGCTCTACAGGAGTATAAGAGAAATCTTTTGTTTTTTCCTGCAGTTCTTTTAAGATTTCTTCGTAACTCTTTGCCATATTTTTGCTCCTTTCTAATTTAATCCATAAGCACTATAAATTCTCATTGCATCACTTTCAGTTAATTGCCCTTGACTCATACCTTGAGCTATTTTTGCATCAAGTTCATCTTTCGTATATTTGTTAGTACCAAATGTAGAATTGTACCAACTATAGTTTTTATTATCTAAAAACGGTGTTCTATTAGCTTCTAATGCTGTCTGATTTGAACTACCAGATAATGAGCCTCCATTTGTTAATGATGCAGATGAATTACTTGAACTTACTTTTGCCCTAGAAATAGCTAATTGCTGTTGAGACAACGCATATTCTTTTTCCCATTGTTCTTGAGCAATTCTTGCCTGTTCTCTTTGCCAAGCCATATTTTCATTGTATTGCCTTTGCTGTTCTGCCATTTCAGCCTCCCATTGGCGAATTGCTTCAGCTGCTGCTTTTTCATTTTGTATATTTTGATATTCTGTTTGATATCTATTGTAATAGTCACTATCTAAAGATTGATTGTTAGACAATTGATTTTGAGATATTGTGGATTTATTAGAGTAATAATTTTGTGCATATTCAAGTTGCATTTGAAGTTTATTTAAAGCATTTTGAGCTTTTTGTACATCATTATTTAACCTTGCCTCATTAATTGCGCTATCATATTCTGTAAAAGCATCTTGCATTGCTTTATTTGCACCGGCAAGTCGATTCTGGTATGTATTCCAACCACCAAGCTTGGATGTTTCTGATAAGCCGGAATTTAATAGTCCGCTACTAGCTTGTGATTCTGCCTGAACTCCATATGGATTTATAAACGACATATAATCATTTTGAGCTTTTTTAGCTTCTGTTTCTTTAATTTGTTGAGCTTCTTGCTTTTGTTTTTCTATTTCCTGCTGTTGAAAGGCTAATTGTTTATCTAATGTATCATTTTGTATCTGTTCATATTGATTTGCATAATCTTGTTGTTGATTATATAAATTTTCATTATCTGTTAGCAGCCCTTCATACATATTATTGCTTTGATTGATTGCCTCTTGTTTTTGTTGATTAATCGCTGATAATCTTTCGTCTTCCATCTCTTTCACCTACCTTTTAATGTATCCAGCTACAAAGCCTTGCAAAGTTGCTGAAAAAAGCCCAAATGGTTTGTTTGAACTAAATTTTAATTGAATATCTTTGAATTTTTTATCTTTAATGCGATACGCAATATATCCTTTTTCATCGCTTAATATAGCTTTTTCTTTTTCCGTGCCATCCACAATTGTACTAACTGTAATATTGTTATTTTCCATTGGTTTTAGTTCTGCCACATTTCCTCTTTTATTTGTCGTTTTTGTATAGCTAGGATAGCCAAAATCGTCTTTATAAGTAGTCCAGTAGCTTTCTACATCTTCACCATTATCTGTTATGCCAGAAAGTTTAAATAACTGTCCACTAGCATTACCTAAAAATAATTCTCCTCGATATTCTTTTATAAATGTAATATTGTTAGGTAATTCCCAATAAAACCACTCGTATTGAGGGATTCCAGCACTATCTTGATATCTTTGTCTACTATCGGCTAAATATACCTTAGAATCAATTAAACACATTAAATAGCCATTGTATTCAGCTATCTTTACATTTGAATATCCTGATTCATGTATCATTTTCGTGTCTACTAATGAACTTCTATGTTGCAGTATTTGCTCGCTATACATAGAACTACTAGAAATACTTTCTAATCCGTTTTTAGAAAAGTAAACGATATCATCATTAAAATTGATTCCTCTAGAAATGCACCCTAAAGCAACACTACCTGTTACTGTTGGATAAATCTTTCCATATGTACTATCAAGCGTTGGAGACATATAATAAATACTACTTCCGTTTTGAATATCTTCTTTTATTACCCATAAAACATTATTACCCGGAACAATTGCTTTAATGTTTGCTAAATCCATACCACACTCATAATAAGCAGTATCCCTGATGTATCTTGGGTCATTCAACTCGCAATGAAAAACAGCATTTGGATAATCTGGATTTCCACTATAAAAAATACGGTTATCAAATTCACAACAGAGTGTACAATTTAAAATTCTTTCTTTATACCCTTGTGCTGTCCTACTAAGTGTAATAACAACTTCTGTATCTTTTTCTGGTGCAGTATTAAATGTCACAATCCCATCATCACGATTTACAGTAAAGTCAATATTCTCTGTTAATTCTTCAGTTCCAACCATTGCTTTCATCAAATAAATAGAAGCTGGATCCAAGTCAGTAATATCTAACTGATAATCCTTACTTGTACCATCCGCAATAAACATATTTTTACGTTTTCCTGTTAAAACATTAACCGGTTGATATACTAAATCTGTATCTGTATCTTCATCTATACTTGTAGAACCGTCCGGATTTTTATAATAAGATGTAATTGGAATAGTTCCCTCTACTGTTTTCATAGTGGTTCCGTCATATTCTAAATAATTTACACCATCCATAAAAAAGAAAATATTATCATAAATAAAACTTCTGCTTTCTTTCGGATTTAACCCTGTATATAATTCAGTAGTTTCTGCAGGCATAGAAGGATAATTCGTCCATTCTAATAGTTTCGTGCCAGAATGTACTAAAACATGTGTATAATCGTTTATCACATAAAAAAACAAGCCATATATTTCATTATCAAAAGTATTTAATAATGTCATTCCTGGTCTTGTTTCTATACATTCACTATCTTTATATGTTTTCCACATATTTTTGGAGTCCGGACTACGATAATAATTGGTATCGTTTCTTGAAAAATCTACACCTCGAAAGTTTGTGTACTTCCTAGTTATTAAATCTGTTAAAGCCATTAAATATCAACTCCACCCGTCACCGTTGCAGTACTTGTAGTTTTTCGTGAATCTATCATATTTTTCATTTCTAAATATCTCTCATAAAAGTATTTACCATAGCTACTAATCATATCTTGCTTTAGTAAATCGGCAGCGACTCCATAAGGCATAATTTCTTGCAAATCTGTAGCGATTTCCAAATCAAACGATTCATCATATTCTGCACTTACTTGTTCAGCTGTTTTAGAACCACTTGCTTGAAATTCTAAATCCATGAGTTCAGGTAACTTATAATAATAAATCTCAACATCTGTATCTTCTTCAATATTGAACTTTATTTCATAATCTCCAACTACTTCATATTCCACATTTGGTATTGTATTTAATTGATAAAAATTAGGAATACTACTAATTAATAAAGTGGGGCTATCTTTTTTTATACTTTTTTTGGATTTAGCAGGGATTTTCTTATATTTCATCAAATCCATTTGAATCTGATTAATTGCGCCATTTATTTTATATTGGACGTCTTGGTCGTCAGCAAGTAAGGTCTGATCTGGGTAATATTCTTCGATAAGTGAAAATACTTTAATTTTCATTTCTCTGGCTGTCATCTTTGACCTCCGTACTACTATAAACTTCTTTCATAGCTTTTAAATCATCTTCTATTTCGTCTAAAGTAGCCATTTGATATTGCGGAATGATATATCCTTGCATTTCGTCCCATATCAAAATTACACCCGTAGGAATTTTTTGAACAATATTGCTTTCCTCTTGTGATTCTATTTCTATTTCTTTTCCGTCAGCTAATAACGTAATTTTTCTTTCATCTTTTATTGTAGTCGTAAGAACACCATTCTCCATGACTTGGTGAACCTTTTTGTCTTCTGTCCATTCATCAAACTTCAAAGATTTATTTACTTTTCTACCAAAATACTGTTTTAAGCTTGGTTTTAATGTGTAATATTCTACTTTTTCCATCATATCAAAATCCTTTCTTTGGTCGTGTTTGTTAGAATTGCACTAACATACTCACTAGAAACACGAAAAAAGGAGCCTAAGCTCCAATTATTAAAGACTAGTTTTAATACAAACAATTTCTTTAGGTCTAACTAATAAACCACCATATACATATAAACCTTTTTGAGCAGTCTCGAATCCGTCTTGAACTTCATAGTTTACAACTTTTTCGATTTGTTCTGCAAAGGCAACCGCTTTACCAGTTCTTAGGAAATTAAGAACTTTAGCATACTTAGTGATTTCATAATATGTAGACAATGAACCCTTAACAGGATTTTCGACTTCTGTATAAACATAAGGATCTGAATCTCCACTTCTTGTATAGTAAGTCTTGCCCTCTACGATATCATCATCTGCCGTTACAGCATAAGTTGGTTCTAGTTTAGGTAATAAGTTTTCAATAGAAATTAAAGCATTACCATATTTTCCTAAGAAACCTTTCTTCGCCATTTCAACGTTATTCGTATATAACTCAGTTAAATTTTGACGAATCTTAGTGAAGAATCCTGGGTCTGTTTCTAAATACAACTCTGTTTTTTGTGTAACATTGTTTCTATAAAGAACAGTAAATCCATCCTCTACTTTTTCGATAGCTGTAGTTTTATTAACAGATGTTCCATCAATAACTTCTACGCTACCAGCGTCTACGCCATCATTAACCATTTTAGCAACATATTTGTCGCCTTCTTCAACCATAGCAATTGCTCCTTCTTGGCAAATTGCTTCTAATGCTCCAGGTACACTTTGAGCTTTGTAAACATGGTCAATTCCAACGTTGAAATAATACATTTGGTCAAGTTCAAATTCCTGTTTCGTTACGCTAGCAGCATCTCTTTTAATTGCTTCACCAGGTGTATATTTACGTACCACTGGTCTATCAGCATTTAAAATGATTACCTTTCTAGCATTTTTGGTATCACGTTCATATTTAAAGTCACAATGATTTCTTAATGAAGTGATAGTTCTAAGGGCTCTTTCATACCCTTGGTGCCATATTGTTTGCATGGCTGCGTTCATAATATCATTCCTTTCTTATTATTCTTTCCACTTCTTCATTGACGCTAAAACTTTTTCCCATGTTCCTTGTTTATTCCAGTCATCATCAGTCATGTTTTCCACATCTTTTGGAGAATAGAAAGATTTCACTTCTTTTTGGGCTGTTGTATCTTTCATACTACCCATCGCAACTGGTTTTTTTGTACCATCTTGCGTTTTCATATAGAGATTATAAATATCTCCTATCGGTGTATTAGAATTAAATTTGTTTTTGAATGTAATAAAATCTTTATCATTCAAAACATCTTCTTTAGCACCTAATTTTAAAAGGTCACGTCTGTTATTCTCTTCTGTTAGCCTCTCAGCTAAAGTATTAAAAATAACCCGCTCTCTTTCATTTAGATTTTCATACTTCTTACTAGCTAGACGATTGGCTTCATTTACCATTGAGTCATAACCCTCATTGATAAAATCTTGTGCATCAGCTTTAGCAAGAACTTCAATTTCCCTAGAACTTAGTCCAGGTTTGTAGACTTCAGGAAGTTTAATTCCTTCGCCTTCATAATACTCGCGAAGCTTTTTGTTTGCTTCATCCATATCATTTACGTGTAACGCACTTTTAAGCACATTTTCAGTATCTTTGTACTTAGCTAATTCCTTTTGATATCCACGTTCTTGTCTATCAAGTCTAGATTTTACCATTTCTGAAAATTCTGCTTGATAATCAGGATTACTTTTCAAAAGTTCCTTAAGCGATTGCCTTACTTCTTCTTTTTCCCTTACAGATTCTTGTTCTTCTGTATCAGAGGTATCAGTAAGTTCTATACCTTCTCCCTCAATTTCTTCTGTAGTTTGAGTATCTACATTTTCAGTTTCGTTAGTCTGTTCTAACATTTCTTCATTTTCCATTTATTTTCCTCCCATTTAAAGTCCGTCGACTATAGATTCCATACATTTAACGTCGATATGTTAGACAAGTAAAAAAGCAACTACATATTTTGTGTTGCTTGATTCATCATTTGATTTCCCATTTGTGATATTGCTTCAATATCCATCTGACTAGCCATTTGTTGTTCCATTTGCGCTTTCATTTGCTGTGCCTGCATTTCCATTTGTTCTATTGCTTGCGAACGTTCTTTTCTACGTTTAATTAACTCTAATAGTTTGCTCTTTGGCATTGTAGAATCATCATCTAATAGACTCACATAATCTTCCAATAATTGTTGATTTTGTGGCAAGAATAATTGTGATTGCGTTAAATTCTCAATAGATGATTCTTGAGCATATCTATCGTAAGCAGATTTTGGCGTCACATCAATTTTGATACTTAATTTAAGCTCTTCCAATATTTGCCTTGGAATCGTAATCAACTCTTCTGTTACATCTCCAGTAATTGCATCAGTAATAGTATTCACTACTGTTAATTCATCTACATAAGTCTTAAGCATGTCGAAGATAATTAAACCAATATCTTCTATAAACTGAAGCACATTAGCGCTTTGCTCGTTAAGTGGTTGTTCACTTGCTCTTTGAACTGCTAATATAGCCTTGCCACTTGCTTCATCAGGTTGTATTTGACCCGTAGCCATATCTCCAGCTCCAGCAAGTTCTCTAGATATGGAAATAAGTTCGTTTTGGAGATTCGCTATATCAGGGCTAATAGTACCTGGATTAGTGATTCTGAAGTATTTACTGATATCTTCTGCACTACCGTCTTTTATACGAATAGTAGCACCAACACGTTTTAAAGCTTCTGGGTTTTGAATTTTATCTTCATTAACTACTTTGTACGGATATGCAATTGTCTTAGCTATAAACGCACGTCTTGTAGCAGTTTTATTCACTTCAATTTGATTAGCAATGTGTTGCTCTACTTCTCCAATACCTCGAGCATTACCTTCTTGATCCTCCCAATTAAGATGTGCTACAGGATAATAGGCAAGACCTGTATCTTGATCTTCAGTAATTGTTACATACTTAACAGATTCCGAAAAATGAATAGTTCCATCTTTTTTATACAAGAATGTAACAATAGTGGTCATGTCATCCACTTCATCTTTAGAACTATCACCAGACTCATCTTGAGTGAAGTTATCACCATGAATATTTAAAAGTTTTTCTTCACTCACACCTTTACTTCTTGCATATTCTTTAGCATTTAAAACTGTAGAACGTCTTTTTATTAGAATATATGGTTGATTTTGAATATCTTCATCATTCTCATTGCCATACATTACGTCTACTTTGGATTTCAGTTCTAGTTTTGGAATTGAATTTTCTTCATCCCAGTACCAATAGGCTATAATCTCTCCGTTAATTGCCGATTTGCGCACTGCTTTTTTTAGATAATAATCCAGTTTATTTTTTTCCCATACTTTAGATGCTTGTTTTGTTAATAAGTCGCTTGCTTGTTTTGCAACCGTTCTAAATTCTTGTGACTCAAAATTATCCGAATTGTATACAATTGCATAATTGGTACTTGTAACCACACCGACTTTATACTTTACAATAGGCTTTATATAGTTGATTTGAATAAGTTCTACATTTTTATCAACAATAGCATTATCCCATTGATTACCATTGAAAAAGCGAAAGTTTCTATCTGTACTTGTATAATAACCTTTATTTCTCATGTACATAGCATGTTTTTCGTACAGTTGCCATATATTAGTTTCTACAAGTGTTTTTAAATCTTCTATATCCACTAGCCTCACCTACTTTCAATGTGTTTTTGACTTTCTAAAGTTCCGTCGTAATTATTAATATTTTCCCAACTAATTTGCTCTTCTTTGGTAAGTCCATCTTCTATATATTTGTTTGGACGCATAATTTCTTTTATTGGCTCTGTTACTTTAGGTAGTTCAATTGGTTCGTCTTTTTTTAGTTTCTGACCATTTTTAAGACCTAAAGTATATGACACAATAATAAAGAAGCCAAATAAAGCACACAACAATACTGTTTCCATTATTTATCACTCTTTTTCTTTTCCACTTTTTTTGTTTTGACTGCTTTTATTGTAACAGTCTTTGCGACTGGATCTTTTTCATAAGCATTTGGAACAGTATAGCCATGCCTTTCTCTAAATATTTTCTTTTTCATATAATCACTATCTCCTCTCCCCAGTCCTTTTGAACTGGTCTTTCAAAATCAAAATTAAATGTCTTTTCAACATTTTTCACTTCCTTTGTAGGTGCAGTCCTACTTACACAGAAATATCTCAGTGCATCTGTAATATGCGTCGGTTCGTGTGGTTCGGTAGCCACATCATTCGGTTCTTTCTCGTCATGCTGGAGTTGTGGCAAGTATTTAATAAGATTGATGCAGTTACTGAATATCTTTAAGTCGCTATCTTCATATAGCTCTCCAGTTTGTTCATTCCTTACTTTCCTTACCTTTAACCATTCTTTTACATTTAACCAGCCTGCTATTCGATTGTTGCTAGCTTTAGTTAAATCAACACCGCCTTCCCAGAAAAGTTCAGCAGTACTTTTGCCAGTATCTCTATTGCGATTCCATAAATCTGGTGGTGCATATATGTATTTATATTTGTAATGTCTCATGATGCTTTTTAATGTTTGTCTAGCTTCACTAACAATCAAGTTAGACTTATGTATCTCATTGTATACATAAGCTTTTCCTTTTGTATCTATCGCAATAAAAAGGACTGCGAACATATCAAGCCCGTAGTCCATTGCAATATATCTATTCCAGTGCTCTGGTATTTGAAAAGGTTCTATCACATGGACATTTCTTTTAAATTCCCTAAAGAATTGTCCATCAAATATATCCCAATTGCCATAAAGCATTGCTTGCTTTCTATCTTCTGGCAAATTTTCAAGAACCTTTACATAATTAGGATCATGTTCCATAATGTATTTATTTTCAAATACCAATGATGGAATAAATTTATAATCAGTTGGATTCTCTGTAGGTGTATAATCTCTATCAATAAACAATCTTTTTACCCATAAGTGTCCAACACCTCCAGGATTACATGTGAAATACATTCGCGGATTAAATGGTTCTTTCATGTTTCCACTCATACGATTAGACTCTGTTAGTGTTTGGAATTGGAACTCTGTAAAATGAGTAGCCTCTTCTAAAACTATTACTTCATAAGCTTGTCCTTGATATTGCAATACGTCTTTTTCATTATCACAGTATCCCAGAACTATTCTTGATCCGTTTGGAAACAGAAACTCTTTTGTATTTTCTTTATAAACAGCTATATTTTTCAAAAGTTTTTGCAATTGCAATACATGATTTTCTCTTAATTCTTTCAAAGTTCTTCTTAAAAGCAATATTTGAATACCACTATAATTCAAAGCAAGTAAACACATTTTAATTCTTGATACATGACTTTTACCACCGCCTCTAGCACCACCATAACAGATATATTTATTAGTAGCTAAGCAAAACTCTTTTTGTTTAGGATACAATTCTCCAATATTAAAAATCATTATTTACTCAACTCTTTTATCTCGTCTGTCATTTTGATAGAAATAGAAGCGTTAGAAGTCATTTCCCCTTTAGCCAAAGCTCTTTTGTCGTACAACGTTCCAATAACTGTAGTCAAATTATTTACTGGTATATCATCTCTATCTAATGCCTTATCCAGTTTAGTCATTGCCTTGTTTATTAGCCTATCTGCATATTCTACAAACTCTTCTTTTTTTTCTTTGCAAACTTTTGCAAACTCTTCCGAGTTTTCTGCCTTCTGTTTGTTAATGATATTCTTTACAGAATTAGCACTAACACCACATTCTTTTGCTGTAGCATTATAACTATTAGTAAGTGCATAACTAGTTATAATTTCTTGGACTTTTTGATTGTCTATTTTCACTCCTCTAGCCATACACTTCACTTCCTTTCTATTTTCTCACTCTCCTCATAGGTATGTCTAAGAACTCAAGTAAAAATGGTATATCTTCATTTAATTCTTCGATATGCTTGATAACCATTACTGACTCATAATCATTTGGATTCACATATGATATAAATTCATGTACCTTTTCTTCTAGATAAACTGTGTTTAGCAGTTCCCAGCCAAACTTTCTATTATTTCCGTATATTCTGTAATTGATCATCTTTTCCTCTTTTCTTATTTTTGAACACAACGAGCTAATCTAGAAGCGAGGTGACTAAGAAATATAGTCTTGTAACATGACAGTTGAACTTTTTAGAAAGGCTTAGGGTTTATATGAAACATATTAATTATTAATTAGCTTTGTGTTCCCAAATAAAAAAGCAACCGAAGTTGCTATGGTAATTGGCTAATCTCGTGGATAGCTACGCAATTTTTCTCTCGCGAAAATTGATAACACGTACAAGTTTTCTGTGAATTACCAACACTTAGGTTACCTGCAGAATCCTTCACTACTAAAGTAAGTTTAACCAACTGTAACACATTTAGGATGTTACCAACTATTTATCCAACAGCGGTCATGACTCCGCGTGTATAAATCAATCATATATAGTATCTTTTTTAGATACTGTACTAAATAATAAGCTCACATAGTGTTGCGCCATTCCTCCTTAACAGGCTTTTCAGTATATGGTTGTCGACATGCTAACTTCTGTCTGTCGCTATTATTCAGTACACTACCTAAAAGGTAGTTCTAAAAGAATAAAAAGGGGTTGACTAGTGTGATACTAGTAGGAATAAATTCTAATTATTCCATGATAACATTATAAGTCAAGTTTTCGGGACATTGTAGGACATCTTTTTGATTTTGCTATAAATTCTTCTACAATGCCGGTCTGTGTAGTTTACCATTTTTGAAATGTCACTCCATTTCCAATGCAGTTCATCTCTGCAAAAAACTATCATTTCTGCTTCACTACAAATTCCTTGCATGATTTCTATCTTTTCCATAAGCACATTATAATAAGAATTATAAGAATCCTTTATAGCATCCAATTTTGTTTGATATTCTTCTGCTTTAGCTAAATTATTAGTCATAATATCCCTTACCCCTCCACGTCCTTTTATTGTAGAATTAACGTCACCATATGATAATCCTTTTAGCGGTTCTACTCTCTTTGTGAGAAGTGTCGCAAGCTTATAGTATTCTTTTTTTAAATTTTTCAATTCTTCTAATAATTCATAGATAGTTAATTCTTTCTGACTTATCATAATCAACCTCCTATTTTTTTTCTTTTTTTAATTTATTCACTTCATCTACTAATTCATTGATTTTGTTTGATAAAAATTCACAATAAGCACTCGATTTTTCTTTGTTTATCCATGCCTCGATACTTTCGCTAAAAAAGCAATTTCCATTCATACGTATTTTTTCTATTTCTTTTTCTTCTTCTATAATTTCTGCTTCGTCGTTTAAACAGTTACCTTCTGTAAAAAAATCTCTGTACATAGAAAAACCATTTTGATAATAAAATTTCATTTCTTCTGAATACTCATATATTTCTCCAAAATATCTTATCTTCTTTGGCACTTTCTCATTATTAGCTATTTTAATTAGTAAATCAATTATCTTTATTTTCATTTCCTACCTCTTTGCTTTCTCTATCAAAATGTTCTTGCAATTTGCCATTTTTCATTCTTACATATTTTGAAATAATACTTTTATAATTGACAATAAAGCCTTCAACGTTTCGTTGAACTTTCTTACTATAGTTTTTATAAATGCTGTCGAGATAAGATTTGTTAGGTAATACATTTAACTCAGCCACTTGTGGAACAATCCCGACGAATTTAGGTATCACTTGGTTTTCAAATGGATATATAAAACTTTCATGGCAATAATTAAAATCACTCAAATTAAAATCATCATTGACTCTTGCTTTTGCGAACATATACCATTTTTTGTCAAATTCATCAATTGTATATTTTATTTGCCCCATGCCGAGCCATTCTCCACATATAGCACTTCCTTCGTGTAGTTCTTCTTGCAGTACATCTTTGTTATCTAATAGCCATTGATATAAACCTTTATATAAAATATCTTTCACATTTTCTAGTTCATCAATAGAAAAGATATTTTTTCGTTGTGCTACATATAAAATATCATTCTTTTTGAAGAATACTAAATTACTCCCATCTAATTTTTCTGTAACATAAACTTTATCACCGCCAACTTTTAATCGCTGTGTTTTCGGATAAATTTCTTTTTTTATCATTTCCAATCACTCACTTTCTACAATATATTTTTTAATTTTTTTGATTGCTCGACTGTGCAATCTTGAAATGTTAGGTTGCGTTGTATTAAGTTTTTTTGCTAATTGTTCTTGTGTTAATTTTTCGGACCCGCCTATTTCGTATCTATGAACTATGACGATTTTTTCTTTTTCGCTTAAATTATTCATAGCCATCTTTACTATGTTGATTTGGTCTTTTTTTATCATATTTTCTTCGATATCTATATCATCGGCTATTGTATCTTCAATCGTCAAATTATCCGCTATATGAGTATCAATTGAAACTGTGTTGTTTGTAGGTTTTCTAATGCTTCTAAAATAGTAAAATATCTCATTTTGAATGCACCGAGTCAAATATGTACTTGCCTTGTATCCCTTGCTAGGGTCAAAAGATTTAGCCCCTTTACATAGCCCAATCAATCCTATACTTGTTAGATCGTTAAAATCATAGTTCACATTTAATTTTTTTATTACTAGCGTAACCAATCGTAGATTTTCAAGAACAATTTTTTGCTGTTCTTCATTCATCTTCACAACTTTCTAACACTTTCATAATTTCGTCAATTAATGTCTCTTTAATTGTATCTACTATTTTTTCGGTGTTTTCGTTTATTTCATCTACATCTTTATCTGTAAAAATCTCTTTCTTAATCAATTGTTGATATAGTGCTATAAATGTCGCTGTTATCGCTGATTGAAATTGTATTTCGTTATCATTTAATAATTCTTTTTTTACTTCTTCTCTATTCATCTTTAACTCCTAACCTATATCGTAAGTTCCAACTATGACTGTCTTTTCAATACTTTGAACTATATTAAATCTTTCATCACTTAATTTATTGCCGTTACCATCTTTAACATTTATCCTTCCAACCCCATCACCATCTATTCTTATCAATATATTTCTGCTTGCACCAATATTTCCTAAATATTCAATGTGCCTTAATGCTTTTTCTAATATGTCTAAATCTTCTTTTCTTCCACTTATTTGATATGTTCTTGTTTCCATTAATCATCAACTCCTATTATTTCTTTATATTTTTCAAGTGTTTCTTCTAAAATAAATAAAGTTTCTTCTTCTAAAATATCTAATCCATTCACATTTTCTTGCTGGCTCTTTAAAACTTCAATATAATCTTCTAAATACTCTATAAACTCTTTTTGTTGATTTTTGTATTCTTTAATCTCTTCACGAACATCTTTATAAGTTTCTTGATATTCTTTTCTTTGGCTTTCAAGTTCATCTTTGAGCTTCATTTCTGTTCTAATATATTCTTCGATTTGTTTCTTTAATTCTTGATTTTTTAATCGTAAATCTTTTATATATTTCCATAAAGTCTTTTGATTTTTATAAGAAAATTCACTCACATAATCATCATGTGGTTCTAAAGAAGTTGTTTCTAAATAATTTAAAATATCTTCCAACTCACTCATTATTCCACCTCATTTCTTAAATCCAATATAATCTTTTGCTTAAAGTTTTTATGTTGTAACATATCCAACAACAAGCTTTATTGAAAACTTGCTGTTGTCCAAGGAATTTTATTCTCTTTTTAAAAATCAAAATAGATATTTTATCAACATATTTTTCCCACATTTCAGCACGCGTTGGTGTTTCTAAAGTTGACAGAGGAAGCAGTAAGCAAAATGATTTAATCTTGTTTTGTTCTATCAATTCAAAAGTGTGCTTTATTATCTCATTCTGCTGAGAAAACGGTGGATTACTTATTAACAAATCACAATCAACAGGTGGTTCAGTAGTAAAAAAGTCATTTCCACAATCGTCAAAAATATGAGTTGCTTTATATTTTAAATTTAGTTCATCAGCTTTAAGCTTAAATTCTGAGTCGTAGTTGTTAAATGGAAACCATATGCTTTTGAAACTCCCAATATCAATCAAATCGTAAATATTTTCTACTACCCACCTTGGTGTTGCAACATGGTCTTTATTTATTTTCTTATCTTCCTCATAAATTTCTTTTGTGTCTATTGCGTTGCCGAAAATATCAATCTGTTCAGAATGGGAGGTCATCATCATTAATAACTATTTCCTCACCAAAACTTGCAAACGGGTCGCTTTCTTGGGTATTTTCTTGAGAGGTGCCATAATTTGGTTCTTCGGGTAATGGAACACCATTGCTTTTTTTAGAGTTCAAAAACGTAACGTTATTTGCATATACTGCTATCTCATACGCTTTTGTTCCGTCTTGCTTGTCCCAACTTCGGTTTTTTAATCTTCCTTCAATTGCTACCTTGCTTCCCTTTTCACAATATTTTGCCATATTTTCTGCCACTTTGTTAAAAGCATAAAATAGTAAAAAGTCAGTTGGTCTTTCATTTCCGTTCTCATCTTTTCCATTATTGATTGCTATTTTATTTCTCACAACCGCTGTTCCTTTGTCATTTGTTCTCAATTCAACATCGTAAACTAAATATCCTATCAAAATCACTTTATTCATACTTTTCCATCTCCTTTATCATCTCTTTTATTTCTAAATCTTCTAATGTTTCTATTCCTAAGTTTTTACATTCTTGAACTAATCCGTCTATAAATATTGCCATTTCTTTTGAGTCATACTGACTTGTTCCAACATAAAACATGTAGCTTTTAAATAGACTGTTATTTTGTTTAAAAGTTCCTTGTAAATCATAATACTTTGATATTCTGTTTGGTTCTACATTAGCAAGTAAGCAAACGTATTCTCGTTGTCCATAATCTCGTAACATATCAAGATATATTTTTTCTTTTGATTCTCTTAATACGTTTGCTATCTCACTAATTAAATGCCAAGCATAATTGTTTGCATCCAAGCTTCTTTTATTTCTGTGCTTATCAATTTTTAAATCATATACTGTATCCTTGTCTAGTTTAAATAGAAATTGCTGTATCTCTGATTTATTACCTGTAAATGTCATTTCTTGAACCTCTTTATAATCAGATTAATTATTATAAACGCTACGCACAAACCCCCACAAATTGTGATAACTAATAATGCCATTACTCATACTCCTCATAATATTTAGCTCCAAGTTTCTGCCAAATATCTTCAACTTTTGATTCGATTGCTTCAGCAACAGGATATATCAATTCTTCTATTTTAAAATCAAATAATGTTATATTCATTACACAATCATCTAATTCAAACTGCAAATCTACTTCAAATGTAATGTTCTGTTTTTCATCACGATACAAGTAGTAGTTTATGAAATACCTGATTCCTTTTGGGTCCGTAATCTTTTTTTGATATAAACAATATGCACGTCTTAGATAATCTTCATATCTTTTATATCCGCTGTTTTCTAATATCTTTTCAATCATCTTTGTCCTCTTTAATTTTCTCAATTTTAGAGATTACCAAATAAAACATACACATCATCATTGATAGTAAGAAACTATAATCAGACCCACTAGTTATTAGTGTAATAATAGCACATATCCAAAAAATAACACTCAAAATCAAATTTATTGTTGATTCTTTCATTCTTCTACCTCTTTTCTACTTTCTTTAAATTTTTTTAAAATATCTAAAAGTTCATTTCTTGATTTTCTTTCAATCTCTACCAATTGCCCACATTCGCGTTTGGGTAACCATATTGCGTATAACTTTTCAAATCTCGTGTGATACATACTTTCATTAGCTAATTCATAAAAACTAAGTTGCCATGATAAATATTCTTTATCCAAAGTTGCTGTTGTCTTTATATCACATAAGCTTAAATACCCGTTTACATTCGCTACCATATCAAAACGTCCTGCGTAATTATCGCCATAGTTTATCATTTGTTCTTGGATTAAAACTTTAATTTTATTTTTTTCTTTTAAGTATTGCCACTGACGTATGCTGAATTGTTGATTTTCATCCAATTCTGGCAAGTTATTTCCTTGCTCTAGACACTCAATAGCTTCATGTACTTTTGAACCATATATAGCCTTTTTCTGCAATGTATCTGAGTCTACATTTTTATATTTATCTGGGAACAAGAAATGAAGTATCTCACTTACGGACGGGATTATTATCCCGTCATATAAGTAAAGATGTCCGTCTTCTATAAACTCAATCATCTAAAACCTTAACAACTACAGAACTGGCTACTTGACTTGTTTTAGAAAATTCCTCATAAATGTCTGGCAATTCCTCTTTTAGTCTTTTACTGTCTAATGAAGTTCTTACCGTTCCTTTCCGATATGTGAATACTAATCCACTTGCAGAAAGTGTTTCTAAATTATTTTCTTCCATAAAATCTTTAACTCTTTGATTTACTTCCTTTGTTGCTAATTCAGTCTTTTTATTTAAATTGTAAAGTTTTTTGTAATCTGACACATAATCATCATTTAAAAGAATTTTATTGTCTGTTGTTATTACTAATAAATCATTCATTTTCTTTTACCTCTTCTTTCTTTGTTCTTTTTGAAATTAAATTGCTAGCTTCATAAACTGTCATGTCTTCTAATTTCGCTTTTTTGACAAGTGTTAAAGCTTTTTGTAATTCTTCTTCTGAGTATAGCTTTTTCATAGTTTCAATTTGACTTGCTGTAGCTTTCACTATTTTTTTAGATTCATTTGTTTTTTTGATTCCCTTTAAATCACCGCTACCTTCTTTGTCTGGGTCTTCTCCAGTTTGGATTTTATATGCTTTTAATAAAGCGTACTTATCCGCGTAGGTCATTGACTTCCCTGGTGCTTTGTCTTGAGAATCCACACCATCACCATATGTAATTATATCTATGTAGTCTTGTGGATTATCTACATTCACAAACCGATACGTAACTTCTAATCTCATAAATAACTGTTTACTTTCTGTACGATTTCCGTTGTATTCTTTTACAGTATCCAAGATATTCGTCTCGATTATTTCTCGCTTCACAGGATAACTATAAATACCTAGTTCTATCTCAATGGGTTTAACAGCTTCCAGAACGTCGGCTTCACTAACAGCCTTATAACTTGCACTTTTGTTTATATCTACTTTTAAATTCTTAGCAACTTTACTAATTTTTTCTGTTGCTTTTAGCATTTTTTGATAGATATTTAATTTCTTGCTTTCTTCCATCTTCTTATTCCTCCTCATTAAGGAGCTCATTAATAAATGATTTAATAAATTCGTTTATTATTTTTTCATGACTACTTGTTTTCTCTTGCGTTTCATATTTCTTTATTGTTTCTTCGTAGTTTTCGATTTCTTTACCTAATTCTTGTACATATTGCCCTAGCTTTTTTAAGTCTTCTTTATTTTTTTGCAATTTCTTGCTCATTAAAATTTCATAAATAGCCAAAAATTTCATTTGATAGTTTCCAGCAAAATTTCCGTATGCTTTATTTTCACAGTCACTACCAACGTTGTATTCTAATTTTTTTAACTCTGTTATAAAAGTTCCAATATTTTCTTTTTCATAATTTTTAATTTTAAACATTTCAATTTCCATTTGTTCTAATAATATTTTTTCTTTCATTTCTAATTCCCTCTTTCCATTTTTTCTACTTAATATCATACATTCCGCTGTCTATTAATTCCGTACGTCACCCTTAATTCTCATATAAGCGTCTTTCCAAAAGTCTCTACTTTTTTCACATTCTTTTAGTTGCTTCATGAGTTCTTTCTTTTCACTCTCAAGTTTTTTTATTTTCTTTGCTTGTAAATATAAATCATTTTTTAGCATTCTTATCTCTTCGTCTTTTGTCATTTTTCTTTATCTCCTCCAATTTTTTTTGACATTCTTTTTTCGTACCACTAATTATTTTTTTAGTGCTTAATCCCCCACAATCTTCATATTCTGTTTCTGTTATTTTCCACAACACCCATTCTCCAGACTCCTTGTGTCTTTGGATTTCATAACTTATTTCTTGCATAGTTCAAACACTCCTACGCTTTTATGTGTATATTCGCATACTTTCTTACCAACACAATCAACTATTCCTTGGTTCAATAATTCTGTAATTCTTGGTGCACTAAAATTTCTTTCTGAAGTTGGAACATAATGTTTTTTATACATTTCAACCGCTATTTCTTTAGCACTAAGAGGTTCTTTAGACTCTGTTAAAATTTCGATTATCTGTTGATATCTTAGTTGTTTATTAACAGTTTCTTCTGACTCTTTCCTTGTTTCCATCAAAGGATTATTTCCTGGTATTCTAGGTTTCATTTTCAGCCTCAATACTTCGAATTTTTGTTCTAACTTTGTCGTACAATTTATCAACCAATTCACATCTAATTGCCTCATCTAAATCAACATACACCCTATCATCAAAGCGATATTCGTCATAATATTTGGATAACCCATAACACTTGTTATTTACTCTAATAACTGCGGCATGGTTATTACTGTTTACTTCTTTGTATAGATTTAATTCTTTAATCATATTGGCAATTTCATTTACTCCCATATCTTTCTCAATTTGCTTAAGGCTAAATCCTGCCTCTTCTATTTTTTGAAATAAAGATTCGTTCCCAATAAGTTCTATTTTTACTTCGTCACGTTCTTCTAGTTGTAAAAAAGCATTATTTTTCTTTTCTAGTTCTGCTTTTAACTCCGTATTTTCTTTTTCTAAACTTTCTAATTTTTTTAAAACATATTCTTCTATCATCTTTCATTCCTCCAATCCATTCTCTTTTAGTCTTTTGTGATATTCTTCTTCTGTGTCACAGTATTTTTTGTAATAATTTCTAGCCCACTCCTTGTCTTCTGCGTCTAAAGGTTCTGCTTTTAATTCTTCTTTGAACCATTTAGGTTCTTCGCTTATTGTTTTTTCTTGTTGATAATATTTGTTTTTTAACGCATCTTGAAGATAAATTAATGAGTCTGATTTCTTCTCTTTGCAATAAGTAATAGCATTCATGATTTCATCAGCAGTATAGTTATCTGCTATCTCTTGCAAAAATTCATAGTCTTTTGGCTTTAATCGTGTACGATAATTCTCTTGTATATAATCTATAAATTTATCAAAACGCACGCGACGCGTTCCCGTTCCCATTCCTTATCCATCTCCTTTTCCTATTCCTTATCCTTTTCCTAGGAAGGGAATGATTTCGATTTGATTTTTTTTGGTTTTAATTTGATTTAGTTTTGGTTTCTATTTGATTTGTTTTTGCTTTTAATTAGGTTTGGTTTGATTAGCTTCCAATTAACCGCCATATCTCCCTTAAAATCCGGTTCTTTCCCCTCAAACATGAACTCAAGAATGGCTAATAAAAACTCTTGCTTGGCTTTTGGTTTCATATCTTTTAAAGCATCATAATAACTAGCAAAAAATCTAAAACTGTCGATGTCATACATGCTAACCCTCCTATTTTAAATAACTAATATTATGCCTTTTTAGTAATTCTTCATAATACATAATTTTTCTTCTTTGTTCTTTTGATAGCTCTAATAAATCGTTATAATTAATAATGCAATTAAGCTCTTCAATCTTTCTAAGTGTTGTTTTACTTGCATTACCAAAAGCACATTCATCAGCTAAATCTCTTTCATATTTTTCTTTTTTTTCAATATATTTTTGAACATCTTTTTTAGTAAATATCATATTTCTTTCTCCTTATTTTTGACTTTTTCAACAAAATTTGATACAATTTCATTGAATTTTTTATTGAAAATTTCATTTTTATGACTGATCTGTTGCGAGCATTTCAGTCATTTTTGTTTGATTTAAATAGTTTTCATTGTAATTTTTTGCACTTTCTTTCATACCATTTAAACCCCAAACCATAATTAAACTGAATATAATTAATAATGCTATCGCTTGTAGCTTTTCTTTAACTGACTGTTTTAATTTCATTTTCTAATTCCCTCCTCATTCTTTTAGCTTCTTTTAAAATATAAGAAGTATTTAGCTTATATTTTTCGACAACTTTTACTACAGGTATTAAAACCGGTTTTGTTGCAAAATATGGTTCATTTTTTTCTTTCATATCTTCTACGATAGAATCAAACTCAATTTTCAATCTAACTCCGCTTAATTGTGGTAATAAAATTTGCATTTGCTTTCTATCTATCCAATACGTATTTAGTACTTCTTCCATTTCCAAATAATTCGGCTTTTTCGCCATAGCTTTTTCACTTCCTTTCGCGTTGTGTTTTTAGAGTTTTGCAGAACTCTTTTCTTTTCTCACTTTCTTGATTTATAATAATTAACTAAGAAAGTGAGGTGGGTAATTTGGATAAAATATCTAAGAAGTTATTAAAATTTATTAATAAAAATAGTTCTGTTAAAAATCATTGCAATATATTTTATATTTGCGAAAAATTAGACTTAGATTATGATGTCGCAAAGTACTATCTAAATTATTTATTGTTCCAAAATCTTATAGAATACTTTGATACATCACTCGACTATAAAGATTGGTACTACCGTTCTACACCTATAGGAGCAGTCTATTTCAAAAACAAAATTGAACAAAGATTTTTAGCAATATGTAACGGTATTATTTTTCCTATTGTAGTATCGTTAGCAACAAATTTAATACTTGAATTAACAAAATTAATATCAGAATAGTAATCTTATATATTGCTATTTTTTTATTTTGTTTTTTTATGCCAAGTATTCTTGAATCAATTAATTTTAATATTTCTTCTTCCATATTCTCTCCTATTCTTTTTCTTTCTGCATATTTGCAGATATGATATTAAAAAAAATTGATGGTTTTAAATCATATGCTGACAAGATTTTTTCAATCATATCTAGTTGCATTGATGTACTATTATTTTCATATCTAGTAACAGTCATCACGTCTATTCCAGCCTTTTCAGCAACTTCTTTTTGAGTAAAATTAAATTTTGCTCTAAGACTTCTTAATTCGCTGGCTACTTCTTCTTTAAAATTTTCTCGCATACTTACCTCCTATCTGTCACTATTATATTATGCTTATTTGCAGATGTCAATACTAAAAATGCAAATAAGCATAATTTTTATTGTTTTTTTTATGCTTTTGTGCTATCATTCATATAAAGGAGGGGAAAATGAGCACATTTAGTAATAATCTTAAATTTTTAAGAGAAGAAAAAAAATTATCTCAAAATAAGTTGGCAGAGTTAGCTGGTGTTAATCAGACTACTATTGCTAGATGGGAAAATGAAGAAATATCTCCATCATTAGATAATATATATGACTTAGCAAACGCACTGCAGGTCAATATTGCAACTTTGACTGATGAAAATCTCCTGAATAGTAAACAGTTGTCTCAAACAGAAGTCCTATTTGATAAAACAAAAGATATCTTATCAGATGATGATCGAGCGACAATCGAATTTATAATGAAAAAAACAATAGATAATTACGAAAAGAATAAAAACAATCAATAAGTACAGCAGTATCGTACTTAATAAAAAATAAAAAGGGAGTATTAAGTATGAATATAAAAGAATTGATTATGGGGGTTATAAATCAACAAGAATTACTTAATTATTACAATGCTAGCGTAATTTATGAGGAATTACCTAGTGGTATACGTGGGTTCGTATTTAACCATGATGGCGTTTATTTCATTATCTTAAGTAAATACTTATCTTATTATAAGAAAAAAAAGACACTACTACATGAATTAGCACATATTGAACTAAATCAATTGTGTCAGTCTAACAAAGATTTATTTGCTTTCTTTATAGATAATTACGAAGATGAAGCAGATAAATACATAAAGGAAATTATGAAAGAAGTGTGAGTTATGAAAAAGATGCAAAAAGAGCCTTCCGGGGTATCAATATTAATTGGATGTATTTTTATCTTTATGAATATTTTATTATATATTCGTGAGAAAAGCTTAGGATTTGAATATGGATTATTATATGCTCTAGGATATAATTTCTGGATAATATGTGGAGCTTTCTTAATTGTTCATTATCAAATCAAAAGCAGAAAGTTTCGTTCAAACAACGCAAAAAAAAAGAATGAAAAAAAGATTATAAATCATACTAAAAACAGTAATTTATCCAATGAACAAAAAGCTATTATTATAGGCATGATATGTACTATTATATTTGCAGGATTATCTGTTTACCAAATTTTAGACAAAAGCAATCAAGAAAAATCATTTATTGAATTTAAAGAAACTTCATTAAATGAGTGCTATGATAGTGTAAAAGAAAAATATGATGAGATTTTTGACACATTTAAAGTTTGTAGTCCAAATGAAAATATCGGAGAACTCTGTTCGTATGAAACTCAGGATATTAGAAACAAAATAGAAGAACTGGAACGAAATGACATGACAAACTGTAGAAAATGGTTTTTAAATTAAAAAAATCCCCTACCACTGCAATGGTAAGGGTACGGAGCATGAAAGCCCCTAGAAAAAAACACAACGCGAATTGAATTTTTTTCATGCTCCAATTATAGCAAAAATTAATTTTTATGTAAAGAATTGGAGGGAAAAATTATGGCTATTTATCAATCAAAAAATAAAACGAAAGATGGAAGAAGTTGGTTTTTTAGAATTAAGTATACAGATGTATACGGAAAAAAGAAAGACTACACTTCTCCGAAGTATAAATTAAAACGTGAAGCGGAAGATGCTGAAGCACAATATAGAATATCGTTACACATGGTTAAGAATGTGAGTACAAAGACATTTAATGAATTGTTTCTAGAATACGAAGATAGAATGAGTAACGAATTAAAAAAGCAAACATGTAATAAGCATATTACACAATATAACCACTTAAAGCCTATTATTGGAGAACTTACAGTAGATAAGCTAACTGTTGCTATTTACGAAAACTTAAAAAGTGAGCTAAAAAAGAAAGGCTTTTGCGTTGCTTATTCAAACAAAATTTTGGGAATAATAGATCGCTTGATTAAGTATTCCAAGAAATTTTATGGAACTTCATCAGACGTTCCTGAAATATGTGAAAAACTAAAAGACGTAGACCATATTAAAGAAGAAATGCAATTTTTCACATTAGAGGAATACAAACAGTTCGATAGTGTTATTAACGACCATATGTGGCACACTTTTTTTGAATTTTTATATTTCATGGGAGCTCGTCAAGGCGAAGCAATAGCCTTGAATTGGAATGACATTGATTTCAATAAAAATGAAGTTAAAATAAATAAAACTTTGACTACTAAAATTAAAGGCGAAAAATGGATGATAACAAGTCCAAAGACAAAAAATAGTAACAGAATATTACCACTAACAAAAAAACTCTCAGACGACTTAAAAACGTTAAAAAATGAATATATGAGATATAATAAGTTTAGCGATGATTGGTTCGTGTTTGGAGGTGTAAGACCTTTGCCAGAAACGACAATA